>NZ_JBGLYN010000018.1:0-86424 GCF_047304045.1 Variovorax sp. Varisp85 | reverse complement strand
CCCCCCCCGCCGGGGCTAGGGGGGGGGGGCGGGCGGCCGGCGTTTTGGCGCTCCGCTTCCCTGGTGGCGCCGCTTTTCCCGCCTCCAAGGACGACGACCGAGGGCTTACCCCCTAACGCGGGCCCGCATATTGCTTAAGACTGTCGTCGGTTGACTGTCGACAGTTTGCAGTCATCCCGATAGACCCCAAACAAGGGCTTGGCCTGCCAGCCAGGCCGGTGAAAAGGAACGCGATATGCAACTGCACGCAGTGGACCGCAAGGCCCCGCCGGTCTCCGACGCCGAGCGCCAGGTCCGACAGGACCTGGCCGCGGCCTACCGGCTGGTGGCGCACTACGGCATGGACGACAGCATCTACACGCACATCTCCGCGCGTGTGCCGGGCACCGAAGACCAGTTCCTGATCAACCCCTTCGGGATGCTGTTCCGCGACATCACCGCCTCGTCGCTGGTCAAGATCGACCTGGAGGGCCGCATCCTCGACGACTCCCCCTACGACGTGAACCCGGCCGGCTTCACCATCCACAGCGCGGTGCACGCGGCGCGCCACGACGCGGCCTGCGTGCTGCACACCCACACGGTGGCGGGCGTGGCGGTGTCGTCGCTGGCCGGCGGGCTGCAGCCCTGCAACCAGTGGGCGCTGCAGTTCTACCAGCGCGTGGTCTATCACGACTTCGAGGGCATCGCGCTCGACCCCGAGGAGCGCGAGCGCCTCGTGGCCGACCTCGGCCCGACGGCGCGCGCGCTCATCCTGCGCAACCACGGCCTGGTGACGCTGGGCCGCACGGTGTCGGAAGCCTTCATCCTGATGCTGAACCTGGAGCGCGCCTGCCGCGTGCAGGTGGCCATCCAGTCGAGCGGCCTGCCGGTCTACCCGGTGCCGGCCGAGGTCTGCGAAAAGACCGCGCAGCAATACGAAGCTGGCGGCGGCAGCCATCTGCCCGGCCAGGCCGACCCGAACGCGCGCGAATGGCGCGCGCTGCTGCAGCGCATCGAGCCCGCGCCGGCCACCTCGTTCCGCGACTGATCGCCCCGCTTTCCCCTCCCGTTCCCTGACCCTGTCCACCACCTCGAAAGAGCCAGAAGGAGTTCGCCCCATGAAACGTCGCAATCTCATCCAGATGGGTGCCGCCGCCACCGCCGGCCTGACGCTGGCCGGCGTTCCCCTGCACCTCCTGGCCGCGGGCAGGAAAGGCGGCGTGATCAACGCCGTCGTCCAGCCGGAGCCGCCGGGGCTGATGCTGGGCATCACGCAGAACGGCCCGACGCAGATGATCTCCGGCAACATCTACGAAGGCCTGCTGCGCTACGACGAAAAGATCACGCCGCTGCCTTCGCTGGCCACCGCGTGGACCGTCAACAAGGAAGGCACGCTCTACACCTTCAAGCTCAAGCCCGGCGTCACCTGGCATGACGGCAAGCCCTTCACCTCGGCCGACGTGGTGTTCTCGGCCGATGTGTTCCTGCGCAAGACGCATGCGCGCCTGCGGGCCAACCTGGCTGCGGTGGAAAGCATCCGCGCAGTCGATCCGCTCACCGTCGAGTTCAAGCTCAAGTACCCCTTCGGCCCCTTCATCGGCATCTTCGAGGTCGGCAGCATGCCGATGATCCCGAAGCACATCTACGAAGGCACCGACTTCGCGACCAACCCCGCCAACGCCACGCCCATCGGCACCGGGCCGTTCAAGTTCAAGGAGTGGGTCAAGGGCTCGTACATCCAGCTCGTGGCCAACGACAAGTACCACGTGAAAGACGTGCCGCTGGTCGACAGCGTCTACTTCCACGTCATTCCCGACGCGGCCTCGCGCGCGGCGGCCTTCGAGTCGGGCAAGGTCGACCTGGTGCCCGGCGGCGCGGTCGAGTACTTCGACGTGCAGCGGCTGTCCAAGCTGCCGGGCGTTGCCGTCACCACCAAGGGCTGGGAGTTCTTCGCGCCGCATTCGTGGCTGTGGCTGAACAACCGCAAGGCGCCGATGGACAACGTCAAGTTCCGCCAGGCCGTGATGTTCGCCATCGACCGCGAGGCCATGGCCAAGATCGCGTGGCAGGGCTTTGCCAAGCCGGCGACCGGGCCGTTCAACAGCAACATCAAGTTCTACAGCACCGACGTCGCCAAGTACCCGCGCAACGTGGAAACGGCCAGGAAGCTGCTGGCCGAATCGGGCTACAAGGGCGAGACGCTGCGGCTGCTGCCGCTGCCCTACGGCGAGACCTGGTCGCGGCAGGCCGAGATCCTGAAGCAGAACCTGGCCCAGGCCGGCATCAAGGTCGAGATGACCGCCACCGACGTGGCCGGCTGGAACCAGCGCCTGAACGACTGGGACTACGACCTCGCCTTCACCTACGTCTACCAGTACGGCGACCCGGCGCTGGGCGTGGCGCGCAACTACACCACCGCCAACATCGCCAAGGGCTCGCCTTTCAACAACGTCGAGGGCTACTCCAACCCGAAGATCGACGAGCTGTTCGATGCCGGCGCGCGCGAGACCGACCCGGAAAAGCGCAAGGCCATCTACCTGCAGGCGCAGAAGATCCTGCTCGACGAGGTGCCCGTGGCCTGGCTGCTGGAGCTCAACTTCCCCGCGCTCTACCGCACCAAGCTCAGCAACATCGTGAGCTCGGGCATCGGCCTCAACGACAGCCTCGGCAACGCAAGCGTCGGCTGACGCGCGGAGTGACGACCGAATGAAACGTACGCAGTTCATGTTGACCCGCGTGCTGCAGGGCCTGGTGGCGATCCTGCTGATCGCCACGGTCAACTTCATGCTGGTGCGCGCCGCGCCGGGCGATCCGGTGTCGGTGCTGGCGGGCGAGGCCGGCGCGTCCGATCCGCAGTTCGTCGCGCAGCTGCGCGCGCAGTTCGGGCTCGACCAGCCGCTGTCGACGCAGCTCGCCACTTATGTCGGCAAGGTGGTGCGGCTCGACCTCGGCTACTCGTACCGCCAGCAGCAGCCGGTGCTGAAGCTCATCATGGACCGGCTGCCCGCAACGCTGCTGCTCACCGGCAGTGCCTTCGCGCTCTCGCTGCTGTTCGGCATCACGCTCGGTGCGCTGTCGGCGCGGCGTGCGGGCACATGGGTTGACAGCGCCATCACGGTGGTGGCGCTGCTCTTCTACGCCACGCCGCTGTACTGGCTCGCGCTGATGGCGGTGCTGGTGTTCACGGTGCAGCTCGAATGGCTGCCGGGCTTCGGCCTCATGACCGTGGGCTCGGGCCACGCCGGCTTCGCGCTGGTGCTCGACGTGGCGAAGCACCTGGTGCTGCCCGCGCTCACGCTCGCGCTGTTCTACATGGCCGTCTACGCACGCATGACGCGCGCCGCGATGCTCGAAGTGGCGCAGATGGACTTCGTGAAGACCGCGCGCGCCAAAGGCGTGAAACCCGGCCGCATCCTGCGCGCGCATGTGCTGCGCAACGCGCTGCTGCCGGTGGTCACGCTCGCGGGCATCCAGGCCGGCGGCATGATCGGCGGCGCGGTGCTGACCGAGACCGTCTTCGCCTGGCCCGGCATCGGCCGCCTGATGTTCGACGCGCTGCTACAGCGCGACTACAGCCTGCTGCTCGGCGCCTTCCTGGTGACGGCCGCGATGGCCGTGCTCTTCAACCTCATCACCGACCTGGTCTACACCCTGGTCGATCCGCGGATCGAGCTGACATGACGACGACGATGCAAAGCGATTTCTGGCGGCGCTTTCGCCGCAACAAGGGCGCCGTGGCCGGCATGGTGGTGCTGCTGATCGTGGCAGCCGTTGCACTGCTCGGGCCGTGGCTCGCCACCAACGACCCGTGGGCCATGGTCGAGCAGCCCTTCGTGCGCCCCTGGACCGAGCCCGGCTTCCTGCTGGGCACCGACACGCTCGGGCGCGACATCCTCGCGGGCCTGGTCTACGGCGCGCGCATTTCGCTCTTGATCGGCGTGGTGTCCACCATCGTGGCGCTGCTGATCGGCGTTACCTTCGGCGCAATCGCGGGCTACTTCGGCGGCTGGATCGATGCGGCGCTGATGCGCTTCACCGAGCTGTTCCAGGCGGTGCCGAGCTTTGCGCTGGCCATCGTGCTGGTCGCGATCTTCGAGCCCTCGATCAAGTCGATCGTCGTGGCCATTGCGATCGTCTCGTGGCCGCCGGTCGCGCGGCTGGTGCGCAGCGAGTTCCTCACGCTGCGCCAGCGCGACTTCGTGCAGGCCGCGCTGCTCGCGGGGCAGTCGACGCCGCGCATCATCCTCACGCAGATCCTGCCCAACGCCATGTCGCCCATCATCGTGATGGCCTCGCTGATGGTGGCCACCGCCATCCTGCTCGAAAGCAGCCTCAGCTTTCTGGGCCTGGGCGATCCGAACCAGATGAGCTGGGGCTACATGGTCGGCGCCGCGCGCACCGTGCTGCGCCAGGCCTGGTGGATGGCGCTGTTCCCGGGGCTGGCCATCGTACTGACCGTGCTTGCGCTCAACCTCGTGGGCGAGGGCCTGAGCGACGGGCTCAACACGCGGCTGCACGGAAAGGGCAAGTGAATGAACGCCACCGTCACGCCAATGAAACCCCTGCATCCCGTGCTCGACATCGTTGGCCTGAGCATCTCGCTGCCCTCGGGCGCCGACCGCGCGCTGGCCGTCGAAGGCGCCACGCTCTCAGTGATGCCGGGCCAGACGCTGTGCGTGGTCGGCGAATCGGGCTCGGGCAAGTCGATGATCGCCAACGCGGTCATGGGCCTCCTGCCGCGCCCGCACGTGGCGCCGGTGGCGGGCCGCATCCTGTTCGACGGCCACGACCTGCTGCAGCTCACCGAGCCGCAGATGCGCGAGCTGCGCGGGCGGCGCATCGGCATGGTGTTCCAGGAGCCGATGACCGCGCTGAACCCGGTGATGCGCATCGGCGAGCAGATCGGCGAGGTGTTCGACGCGCACGGCAGCGTGCCCGCGGCCGAGAAGCGACGCCGCATCCTCGCGGCGCTTGCCGACGTGGGCCTGCCCGACCCCGAGCTGCTGATCGACGCCTACCCCTTCCGCCTCTCGGGCGGCCAGCGCCAGCGCGTGATGATCGCCTGCGCGCTGGTGCTGGAGCCCGTGCTGCTGATCGCCGACGAGCCCACCACCGCGCTCGACGTCACCACGCAGGCGCAGATCCTCAAGCTCATCCGCGAGCTGCAGCAGCGCAGGGGCACGGCCGTGCTCTTCATCACGCACGACTTCGGCGTCGTTTCCGAAATCGCCGACCACGTGGTGGTCATGCAGACCGGCCATGTGGTCGAGTCCGGGCCGGCCGCGCAGGTGCTCAGTGCGCCGCAGCATCCCTACACGCGCAAGCTCATCGCCGCCATTCCTGACGGCCAGGCGCAGACCGTGCCGCACGACGACCTGACGCGCGTGCTGCAGGTGCAGGACCTGTGCAAGACCTACCGTTCGAGCGGAGGCCTGTTCAAGCGCGGCCGCGCGGTGCAGGCGGCGAAGGACATCAGCTTCGAGCTGCACCGCGGCGAGACGCTGGGGCTGGTGGGTGAATCGGGTTCGGGCAAGTCGAGCGTGGGGCGCTGCCTGGTGGGGCTCGCGCCCTTCGACAGCGGACGCATTCTCTTCAAGGGCCGCAACCTCGCGCAGGGCAAGAGCTTCCGGCGCGCGGCGGCCGGCAAGATCCAGATGGTGTTCCAGGACCCGTATGCCTCGCTCAACCCGCGCCACCGCGTCGGCGCGGCCATCGCGGGCGGGCCGATCGCACAAGGCGTGGGCAAGGCCGAGGCGATGGCGCGTGCCATGGAACTGCTGCAGCTCGTGGGCCTGGGCGCCGATGCGGCGCGGCGCTATCCGCACGAGTTCTCGGGCGGGCAGCGCCAGCGCATCGGCATCGCCCGCGCACTCGCGATGCAGCCCGAGCTGCTGGTGGCCGACGAGCCGGTGTCGGCGCTCGACGTGTCGGTGCAGGCGCAGGTGCTGGAGCTCTTCGCGCAGGTGCGCGCGCAGTTCCAGCTCGCGATGGTGTTCATCACGCACGACCTGCGCGTGGCCGGGCAGATGTGCGACCGCATCGCGGTGATGCAGCGCGGCGAAGTGGTGGAATACGGCGAGACGCACAAGGTGCTCAACGATCCGCAGCACGCCTACACGCGCAAGCTGATCGACGCGGTGCCACGCCTCGCGGGGCAGGCCGATGTGTCTGCGAAGGTGGCCTGATGCCTTGCATTGCGCTCTTGAGCGATGTGCTCGACATGCACTACCTTGCGCCCGCCTTTCGCCAGCACTGCCCCGATATCGACCTGCGGCTGGGCGCCGACCTCGGCCCGCTCGAACAGATCGATGCGGCCGTCTGCTGGTATCCGCCGCACGGCCTGCTGGCGAGCTTGCCGCGGCTGCAGCTGGTGCAGTCGCTGGCCGCGGGCGTCGACCACATCACGGCCGACCGGCAACTGCCGCGCGCGCTGCCGCTTTGCCGCATCGTCGATCCGGAGATGGCCACGGGCATGAAGGCCTACGTGTGCTGGGCCGTGATCCAGCATCAGCGGCAGATGCCTGCGTACCTTGCGAGCGCGGCCATGGGGGCATGGCAGGAGCAGCCGATGAGCCCGCCGGGGCGCCACCGCGTCGGCATCGCGGGGCTCGGCACCCTGGGGCTGGCCTGTGCCAAGGCATTGGCCGCAATCGGCTATGCGGTGCGCGGCTGGAGCCGCAGTGCGAAGGCCGGCCTGCCGGCCGGTGTCGCGGGCTTCCATGGCGATGCGCAGCTCGATGAATTCCTCGCGGGCTGCGACACGCTGGTGTGCCTGCTGCCGCTCACGCCGCAGACGCAGGGCTTTCTGAGCGCAGACCTGTTCGCGCGGCTGCCGCGCGGCGCGCACCTGGTCAATGTCGGACGCGGTGCACACCTTGTCGAGGCCGACCTGCTGCGCGCGCTCGACAACGGCCAGTTGTCCGCCGCCACGCTCGATGCCTTCACGCAGGAGCCGCTGCCGGCCGACCACCCTTTCTGGGGCGACCCGCGCATCCTGGTCACGCCGCACATCGCCACCCGGACCGACACGTCGGTGATCGCGCAGCAGACACTGCACAACCTCGCGCTCGTACGGCGCGGCGAGCGGCCGGGCACGGCTGTCGACCTCGACCGGGGCTACTGAGCCGCCCTCGCATTTCAAGACAACGGAGCAGGCCACATGAACGCATCCATCCCTACCGCGGCGTTGCAAGCAGCACATGCAGAGCGCGCCGCAAACGACATCGCGGCCCACCTGCACCCCTTCACCAACCTCGCGGCGCATCCGCAGGTCGACCCGCTCGTGATCGAGCGCGGCGACGGCATCTACGTGGAGGACGACCAGGGCCGGCGCTATCTGGAGGCCATGTCGGGTCTGTGGTGTGTTTCGCTGGGCTTCAGCAATGCGCGCCTTGCCAAGGCCGGCAGCGACGCGCTGCACACGCTGCCCTGCTATCACACCTTCAACCACCGCTCGAATGCGGCGGCCATTGCGCTGGCCGAGAAGCTGTTGTCGATGGCGCCGGTGCCGATGTCCAAGGTGTTCTTCGCCAACTCGGGTTCGGAGGCCAACGACACCGCCGTCAAGCTGGTCTGGTACTACCACAACGCCATCGGCAAGCCCGGCAAGAAGAAGATCATCGCGCGCCGCAACGCGTACCACGGCGTCACCGTGGCGGCGGCCAGCTTGAGCGGGCTGGTGCCCAACCACCGCGATTTCGACCTGCCGATCGACCGCGTGCTGCACGTCGATTGCCCGCATCACTACCGCTACGCCGAGCCCGGCGAAACCGAAGAGGCCTTCGCCACGCGGCTGGCCGATGCGCTCGAGCAGCGCATCCTTGCCGAAGGGCCCGACACCGTGGGTGCCTTCATCGCGGAACCGGTGATGGGCGCGGGCGGCGTGCTGGTGCCGCCGGCCACCTATTTCGAAAAGGTGCAGGCGGTGCTGCGCAAGTACGAGGTGCTGTTGATCGCCGACGAGGTGATCTGCGGCTTCTGCCGTACCGGCGAGATGTTCGGCTCCACCACCTTCGGCCTGCGGCCCGACATCCTTACCGCGGCCAAGGCCCTGTCGTCGGGCTATGTGCCGATTTCGGCCGTCATGGTGTCCGAGCAGGTGCATGCGGCCGTGGCCGCCAACAGCGGAAAGATCGGCACCTTCGGCCACGGCTTCACCTACTCGGGCCATCCGGTGACTGCCGCGGTCGCGCTCGAAACGCTGCGCATCTACGAGGACGAGCAGGTGCTCGCGCATGTGCAGGCGGTGGCGCCGCAGTTCCAGGCCGGCCTGCGCCGCTACGCCGGCCATCCGCATGTGGGCGAGGTGCGCGGCGTGGGGTTGATCGGCGCGCTCGAACTTGCTGCCGATCCGGCGAAGCGCATGCCCTTCGATGCGGCGATGAAGGCCGGCGCACGGCTGGCCGAACTCGCGCTGCAGGAGGGCCTGATCGTGCGCGCCATGGGCGATGCCGTGGCCTTCTGTCCGCCGCTCATCATCACGCCCGCGCAGATCGACGAAATGTTCGAACGCTTCGATCGCGCGATGGTGCGCTTCGAGGCTTCGCTGGCGTGAACACCACCGCGAGCGCCGCAGTGCTGCTGCGCCCGCCGGGCTCCAGGAGCACCGGCGTTGCGCTGTTCTTCTGCGCGCTGGTGGCCTTCGCGAGCTACGACGCCTTCTGCAAGCACATGCTGCAGTTCTACCCCGCGCCTTTCGTCAACCTGATGCGCTACCTGTCGGTGATCTGCATTGCCTTCGCGATGCTGCTGCGCCACGGCGACTTGCGCATCTGGCGCGCGCCGCAGAGGAGGCTGCTGCTGTTGCGCGGCGTGATGCTCGCGACC
The DNA here is from genome assembly GCF_047304045.1 of Variovorax sp. Varisp85. Taxonomy (NCBI): domain Bacteria; kingdom Pseudomonadati; phylum Pseudomonadota; class Betaproteobacteria; order Burkholderiales; family Comamonadaceae; genus Variovorax; species Variovorax sp. Varisp85. The sequence goes on along the minus strand of NZ_JBGLYN010000018.1, from coordinate 77,619 downwards.
GTGGCTACCTGCTTCATGACGGCGCTGATCTGGATGCCGCTGGCCGAGGCCACCGCCATCTACTTCACCGCACCGCTGCTCATGGTGGCGCTGTCGCCCTGGCTGGTGGGCGAGGCGGTGCAGCGCAGCCGCTGGGTGGCGGTGAGCGTGGGCTTCGCGGGCATGCTGCTGATCGTGCGGCCCGGCGGCAACCTGCCATGGGTGGGCACGATGCTGATGGCGGTGTCGGCCGTCTGCTATGCGATTTTCCAGCTGCTCACGCGCCGCCTTGCGGGGTTGGTCGCGAGCCCGGTGCAGTATGCGTACACGGCGCTGGTGTGCCTGGTCGTCACCGCCCTGCCCGCGCCCTTCTTCCTGCCGGCCGAGCGGCCCGCTGCCGGTGCGGTGCTGTTGCTGCTCGCGGGCGGTGCCTGCAGCGGGCTGGCGCAGTGGCTGCTGCTGGCCGCCTTCGAGCGCGTCGAGGCCGCGACGCTGGCACCGCTGAACTACTTCCAGCTGCTGCTCGCGGTGGTCTTCAGCACTTTCTGGTTCCACAGGCCGCCCGATGGGCTGGCGATGGCGGGCATTGCGCTGATCATGGCCGCGGGGGTCTACCTGGCACGGCGGCCAATCAAGAATAAGGCCCCGCTACCCCTCACATGACGAGACAAACACCATGGCTTTTTCTTCTTCCATCGCCGACAGCACCGGCTTCGAGTCCGTCGAGGCGCCCGACCTGGTCGGGCTGGTCGAAGCGCAGCTGACGCGCGCCATCGTCGAAGGGCGCCTCGCGCCCGGCAGCCGTATCGTCGAGGCCGAGATCGCGCGCCGCATGGGCGTGAGCCGCGCCCCCGTGCGCGAGGCCGCGCGCCGGCTCGAGCGCCAGGGCGTGCTGGTGGCGCGCCCGCGCCACGGCTTCGCGGTGCGCACCATCAGCGTCCAGGAAATCGACGACCTGTTCGAAGTGCGCCTGAGCCTGGAGATGACCTCGGTCGAGCTGGCCTGCCGCAAGGCCGACGACGCGGGGCTGCAGCGCCTGCGCACGCTGGTGGACGACATGGTGCGCGAGGCGCCCACGCAGCCGCAGCACGTGCGCATCGCGACCGACCTGGCCTTCCACACGCTGATCAGCGAGCTCTCGGGCAACGCGCACCTGCACCGCATCTTCTCGAACACCCAGACCGAGATGCAGATGATCATCGCGCTGATCGACGCGGTCTACCACGACCCCGAGACCATGGCCAACACGCACTACCCCATCGTCGATGCGCTGATGAGCCGCGACGTCGAGGCGTCACGCCTGGCCATGCGCGAACATCTCGACGACGCCTGGCAGCAGGTGCGCGCACTGTTCGTGAAGCAGCACGGCGACGTCGCCCTCACCACTTCCACGCAAGGACCCGCGAGATGAAGATCGTCTACAGCGACGCCCACAAGGACCACGACCCGCAGCTCTTCATGGTGCGCGGCCGCCTGAAGCGCAGCAACGAGCAGCCCGAGCGGGCCTTCCGCCTGCTGTCGGCGGTCGAGCACGATGGCCACGAGGTTGTCGCGGGCGAAGACTTCGGCGCCGGCCCGCGCGCCGCGATCCACACGCCGGAGTACCTGCGCTTCCTGGAGACGGCCTACGCGCGCTGGCGGCTGCTGGACGACCCGTCCGACGAGGTCATGCCCAACATCCATCCCTTTCCGGGCGAGCCCTGCACGTATCCGGAGAGCGTGGTCGGGCAGGCGGGCTTCCACATGGGCGACAACGCGTGTTCCATCGGCCCGCACACCTGGGCCGCGGCCGTGGGCTCGGCCCACGTGGCCACCCACGCGGCGCAGCTCGTGCTGCAGGGCGAGCGCGCGGCCTATGCGCTGTGCCGTCCGCCGGGCCACCACGCCTATGCCGACCGGGCCAACGGCTTCTGCTACCTGAACAACACGGCCATCGCGGCGCAGCACTTGCGCGCGGCGCACGACCGCGTAGCGATCCTCGACATCGACGTGCACCACGGCAACGGCACGCAGGGCATCTTCTACCGCCGCGCCGACGTGCTGACGATCTCGCTGCACGGCGATCCGCGCAACTTCACGCCCTTTTTCACCGGCTATGCGCACGAGCGCGGCGAGGGCGCGGGCCTGGGCTACAACATCAACAAGCCGCTCGCGCTGGGCACCGACATCGACGGCTACCTGCCCGCGCTGCGCGATGCCTGCGAGAGCATCCGCGCCTTCGCGCCCGGCGCGCTGGTGGTGGCACTGGGACTGGACACGCACGAGCGCGATCCCTACAAGGGCATGAAGATCACCACGCCGGGCTTCGCGCAGCTGCTCGCCGAGATCGCGCGCCTCGGCTTGCCGACCGTGCTGGTGCAGGAGGGCGGCTATCTCTCCGACGACCTGGGCCCCAACCTCGCCAGCGCGCTGCGCGGCTTCGCGGGCGCCGCATGACGGCAGCGGACGGGTTCGACGATGCGGAAGTCTTGAGCGAAGGCTCGCCCGAACTCGACGCCGACTGGGTGCGCGCGTTCGCACTGCGCCATTACGGCATCGAGGGCGAGATGCGGCCGCTGACCGGCGAGCGCGACCGCAACTACCGCCTCGAATCGGCGCTGACCGGCGAGCACTTCATGCTGAAGATCTCCCACCCGAGCGAAACACCGCTGGTGGCGGACTTCCAGACCCAGGCGCTGCTGCACATCGCGGCTGCCGACGCGGGGCTGCCGGTGCAGCGCATCGTGCCCACGCGCGAGGGCCAGCCTTCGCTGCTGTGCGATCCGGGCGACGGCCTGCCGCGCGTGGCTCGGCTCTTCAGCTACCTGCCGGGCCTGCCCTTGCCCGAAGCGCCGCGCACAGCCGCGCAGCAACTGAACCTGGCGCGCACGCTGGCCCGGCTCGACCTCGCGCTGCGCGACTTCGACCATCCGGCCGGCGCGCTCGCGCTGCCCTGGGACATCCAGCGCGCCGACAGCGTGCGCGGCCTGCTCGCGCACATCGGCGATCCGCAGCGGCGCGCGCTGGCCGGGCGCTCGCTCGACCGCTTCGAGCGCGATGCGAAGCCCGTGCTGGCGGGCCTGCGCACGCAGCCCATTCACAACGACTTCAACATCTACAACGTGCTGGTCGATCCCGCCGACACCGACCGCATTGCCGGCATCCTCGATTTCGGCGACATGGTGCGCGCGCCGCTGATCGACGACCTCGCAGTGGCCGCGGCCTACCAGCTCGATCCGGCGGGCGATGCGCTGGCCGGCATCGTGCCCTTCATTGCCGCGTACCACGCCGTGCTTCCGCTGACGCGCGAGGAGGTCGACGTGCTGTTCACGCTGATCACCGCGCGGCTCGTGATGGTGGTGGCCATCAGCGGCTGGCGCGCTGCGCGCCACCCCGACAACGCGGCCTACCTGCTGCGCAACAACGCGCTGTCGTGGGCCCGCCTGCAGGCCTGCGACCGCATCGGCAACGAAGCCGCAAGCACCGCCTTCCGGCGCGCCTGCGGTATGAACCAGAGTCACGCAAATGCCTGAAGAATCGCTCCTGGAGCGCCGCGCGCGGCTGCTCGGCCCGGCCTACCGCCTGTTCTACGAAGCACCGCTGCACCCGGTGCGCGGCGAAGGCGTGTGGCTCGACGACGCCGACGGCAAGCGCTATCTCGATGCGTACAACAACGTCGCGTCGGTGGGGCATTGCCATCCACACGTGGTGGAGGCCATCGCGCGGCAGGCCGGCGTGCTCAACACCCACACGCGCTACCTGCACGAAGGCGTGCTCGACTACGCCGAGCGCCTGCTGGCCACCATGCCGCCCGCGCTCGGCCATGCGATGTTCACCTGCACCGGCAGCGAGGCCAACGACCTTGCGATGCGCATCGCCAAGGCCCACACGAAGGCCGAAGGGCTGATCGTCACGCGCTTCGCGTACCACGGCGTGACGGAGTCGATCGCGCAGGCCTCGCCTTCGCTCGGGCGCTTCGTGCAGCTCGGCAAGACGGTGCGCACCGTGCCGCCGCCCGACAGCTACCGCGTGCCGCCCGAAGACCAGGGAAGGGCTTTCGCCGCCGGCGTGCGCGCCGCCATCGCCGACCTGCAGGCGCATGGCATGCGGCCGGCCGCGCTGATGGTCGACACCGTGTTCTCGAGCGACGGCATCTTCACCGACCCGGCGGGCTTCCTGAACGAAGCGGTTGCCGCGATCCGCGAGGCCGGCGGGATCTTCATCGCCGACGAAGTGCAGCCCGGCCTGGGCCGCACCGGCGATGCCTTCTGGGGCTTCATGCGCCACGAGAGTCTGGTGCCCGACATCGTGACCATGGGCAAGCCGCTGGGCAACGGCCATCCATTGGCTGGGCTGGCGGTGCAGCCGGAGGTGCTGGCCGCGTTCGGCCGCGAGTGCCGCTACTTCAACACCTTCGGCGGCAACCCGGTGTCGATGGCGGCCGGCATGGCGGTGCTCGACGTGATCGAGCGCGAAGGATTGATGGCCAATGCGCAGCGCGTGGGCCGCCATCTGCGCGCCGGACTCTCGAAGCTTGCCGAGCGCCACGAGTTGATCGGCGACGTGCGCGGCGCGGGTCTGTTCGTGGGCCTGGAGCTCGTGACAGACCGTCGCGCGCGCACGCCTGCCACGGCCGAGACCGTGCGCGTCGTCAACGGCCTGCGCGAGCGGCAGGTGCTGCTGAGCGCCACCGGCGAACACGCCAACACGCTGAAGATCCGTCCGCCGCTGGTGTTCTCCGAAGCCAATGCCGATCTGCTGATCGGCACGCTGGACGAAGTGCTGGCCAGGCTTTGACCCGCTGTCATGGCGGCAAACGCCGCCTTGCGCCAGAATCGTCCGCCTCCCACGACAGTGCCCTCGCCGCCATGAACATCGCCGATTCCTTCCTTGCCAACGCCGCCCGTTTCGTCGAGATCCGGCGCGACATCCACGCCCATCCCGAACTCGGTTTCGAGGAGCACCGCACTTCCGAGAAGGTCGCGAGCCTGCTGACCGGATGGGGCATCGAGGTGCACCGAGGCATCGCCGGCACGGGACTCGTCGGCGTGCTGCGCAAGGGCACGGGCTCGCGCACCATCGGCCTGCGCGCCGACATGGACGCGCTGCCATTGCACGAAGCCAACGAGTTCGCCCACAAGTCGACCAACCCCGGCCGCATGCACGCCTGCGGCCACGACGGCCACACCACCATGCTGCTGGCCGCCGCGTGGCACCTGTCGCAGCAGGGCCCCGGCGACTTCGACGGCACGGTGCATTTCATCTTCCAGCCCGCCGAGGAGATGGGCAAGGCCGGCGCGAAGAAGATGATCGACGAAGGCCTGTTCGAGCGCTTTCCGTGCGACGCGGTCTTCGGGCTGCACAACTTCCCCGTCGGCGACGTGGGCCGCTTTGCGCTCAACGAAGGCGCGCTGATGGCGTCGAGCAACACGTACAAGATCACGCTGCGTGGACGCGGCACGCATGCCTCGATGCCGCACACCGGCATCGACCCGGTGGCCGCGGTGGTCACGCTGGCGCAGCAACTGCAGACCATCGTGGCGCGCACCATTCCCAGCACCGAGCGCGCACTGCTTGCAGTCACGCAGCTGCAGGGCTCGGATGCGCCGAACGTGATTCCCGATGTGGCGACGGTGGGCGGCACGATCCGCACCTTTTCCATCGAAGCCATCGACAAGCTCGAGGCGCGGCTGCGCGAAGTGGCGGCCGGCGTGGCGGCGGCGCATGGCTGCACGGCCGAGGTGTACTTCAACCGCTCCTCGCCGCCGACCGTGAACCATCCGGCCGAGGCGCGCTTTGCCGCCGGCGTGATGCGCGAGGTGGTTGGCGACGACATGGTCACCGACAACTTCCCCGCCGTGATGGGCGCCGAGGACTTCGCCCACATGCTGCTCGCGCGGCCCGGCTGCTACGCCTTCCTGGGCAACGGCGACGGCGACCACCGGCTCGACGGCCACGGGCCCGGCCCCTGCATCATTCACAACACCTCGTTCGACTTCAACGACGAGATCATCCCGATCGGTGCCAGCTACTTCGTGAAGCTGGTGCAGCGCTGGCTGTCGCCGGGCGGTTGAAGTTGTTCCCTTCCTGTTGACGATGACCAAGAAAGTGGCCACACAGATGACCTCCACCCCGCTCACCCGACGTTCGTTGACCGCGCTTGCTGCTGCGGCGGTGCTTGGTGCCATCGCACCAGCCCATGCACAGCAGCGCGTGATCCACATCGTCGTGCCCTTCGCCACCGGCGCGGTGCAGGACACGGTGGCGCGCGCCTTCAACAATGAGTTGGGCGCGGCGCTGAATGCCAGCGCCATCGTCGAGAACCGCGCGGGCGCGGGCGGCACCGTGGGCGCGGCCCTGGTGGCGCGCGCGCCGGCCGACGGCAGCACGCTGGTCCTCGCGGCGGCGAGCCACAACATCGCGGGTTTTCTCTACAACAAGCTGAGCTACGACCCGCTGAAGGATTTCGTCGGCGTGGCCAACGTCGGCAACGCGGGCTATGTGCTGGCGGTGGCCAGCGGCATGAATGTGTCGAGCACGGCCGACTTCATCAAGGAGGTCAGGGCCAACCCCGGCAAGTACAACTACGCCTCGGCCGGCAACGGCAGCGCGACGCACCTCGCGATGGCGTCGTTTCTCGCGAAGGCGGGGCTGCAGATGACGCACATCCCGACCAAGTCGACCGGCGAGGCCGTCAATGAGGTGCTCGCGGGTCGCGTGCAGGCGGTGATCTCGTCGAGCATCGGCGTGATCGGCTTCCAGGACGATGCGCGCATCAAGCTGCTCGCGTCCACCGGCCAGTCGCGCAGCCCCTTCCTGCCGAAGCTGCCGACGGTGGCCGAGAGCGGCCTGCCGGGCTACGCCTTCGATTCGTGGATCGGCTTGCTCGCGCCGGCCGGCACGCCCAAGGCGGAAGTCGAGCGCATCAACGTCGCGGCCAACAAGGTGCTGGCCGACCCGGCGATCCAGGAACGCTTCAAGCGCCTGGGCGTGGAGCCGCGCAGTCAGAGCGCGGAGGAGTTCCAGAAGCTGTTGCGCTCGGACTGGGATGCGATGGGGGCGGTGGTGAAGGCTTCGGGGGCGAAGATCGATTGAGGCGGTGATCGAATAACGGCCAGGCCTTGGTGCAGAAAAAAATAAGGCAAGGCTTGTAATTTATAAAAATATCCTGAAGCTGATATTTTGACAAAATAAGCTATAGCCGATATTCTGGTCGGCGATGGACTATCCCCTTCGTTTCGTCGACCAGCTGCGGCCGCACCTCAAGGCATTGCGGAAGAAGCGCGGCCTGACACAGGCGCAGGCAGGCGCGTTGGTCGGTGTCAGCCAGGCCCGGATCGCGGAGATCGAAGCGAATCCCGGGGCGGTCAGCTTCGAGCAACTGATGAAGTTGATGGCGGCGTTGGGGGCATCCTTTTCCCTGCAGGACGGAACGTCCTCAAGTCCCATCGCTGACGCCGCGCAGGAGCATCCCGGGAGGCGCGACTCGCTGCCGGACGATGCCGTGAACCTCCCGGAAGGATGGACCGCCACGAGGATGAGCGATCAATCGGTGCTGGTGCACCTGCCTTCCGGGCAATCGAGTGCTCCAGGCGCATCGCTTCGCGCGCTTCAGGCGCTGAATCCCGGCAAGGACATCAAGCCGACGTCTCGCCGGAGCTTCGTCGTCCGGCCGAAGAAGGAGTCCTGGTGACGCAGGCGCTTGGCGCGTGGATGAACGGGGAGCCCGTTGGCACCTGGTCCGTCGACCACGGCGTCCACACCTTCCGGTACGACCCCCGATGGCTCGAATCGCCCCGGCGGCGCTCGCTGTCGTTGTCGATTCCGCTCACCGGCACGCTCGAAGTCCGCGGCGAGGTGGTCCGCAACTACTTCGACAATCTGCTGCCCGACAGCGACAGGGTTCGCGCGCGTCTGCGCAATCGCTTCAAGCTCAAGGACGCCAGGACTTTCGACCTGCTCGAAGCCATCGGCCGCGACTGTGTCGGGGCCGTGCAGTTGCTGCCCGAAGGCGCCGCGCCGCAGGGCTGGAATGCCGTGAACTGCGAGCCCTTGGACGAAGAGCAGATCGCCGCGCTGCTGCAGGCCGTTCCGTCCGAAGACACCCCGGAGGGCATGCGCGACGAAGACCTGTTTCGCATTTCCCTTGCCGGTGCGCAGGAGAAAACCGCCCTGACCTTCTGGAACGGCGAATGGTGCCGGCCGCATGGCGCCACGCCCACCACGCACATCATCAAGCTGCCGCTGGGATTGATCGGCGGCTCCAAGCGCGTGGACGCCTCGGACTCGGTGCAGAACGAATGGCTGTGCGCACAGATCGTCGAGGCACTCGGCCTGCAAGTGGCACCGACATCCATGGCCACCTTCGGCGGGCAGACGGTCCTGGTCGTGGAACGGTTCGACCGCGAGTGGATGGACGGTGGCGCCTGGATCGCGCGCCTGCCACAGGAGGACTGTTGCCAGGCCATGGGGCTGCCGTCCGACAGGAAGTACGAGCAGCACGGTGGTCCCGGCATGAGCAAGTGCCTGCAGCTTCTGCAAGGCAGCGGGAGTGCGGAGGATGGCGCCCGGTTCCTGCTCGCGCAATTGGCCTTCTTTCTGCTCGCCGCCACCGACGGCCACGCCAAGAACTTCTCGATCCACCTCTTGCGCGGTGACGCCTACGAGATGACGCCGCTCTACGACATCATTTCGACGTGGCCGTACTTCGGCAACGGGCCCAATCAGTTCCAGCCGCGCAAGGCGGGTCTGGCCATGGCGATCCGCTCCAAGAATGCGCACCATGTCTTTCACACCATCCAGGCTCGCCATTGGCATGGGCTGGCCATGAAGAACGGTGGCATCGATGTCTGGAACGCCATGCTGGACATGGTGGCGTCGGTGGATGACGCACTGAGCGAGATCGAGGCCCTGTTGCCGTCGGATTTCCCTGCATGGACCTGGGAGTCCATCTCACGGGGCATGCGAAGCGAGGCCGCGCGGTTCCTCTCAGGCGTGACCGACATCGCAGTGTAGGACGCCGGTCAATTGACAACGCGCCGCCCGCGCTCATGCTTCCTGATGGGTTCCGGGGCATTCCGCTTCGGACCGTATAAGGGGCTTTTCATGGATCCGACGTCGCCATTCAACCCGCCTCCGGGCCAGCCGGCGGGCAAGTCGCCCAAGGCGCTGTGGGCCGTGATCGGCGCATTGAGCGTGGCCGTGGTGGCGCTTGGCGGGGTGTTGCTTCACCGCCAGGAGCCGGTCGCGAGTGCGAGTGCTCCGCCGCCAGTCGTTGCCGCAGCATCACCCGCCGCACCGGACGATTTCAAGCCTGAAGCCATGCCACCGGCGCCCGCAGTGCCGCCCACGGCGGCAGGCCCGGCGCCGCAAGCAATGGCGGCTGCGCCGATGCCCGCTCCCATGCCAGCCCCGGCTGTCGAGCCCGGACCGGCGCCAGGCGTGATGAATGCACCACAGGTCGCTGCTGCGCCTCCCGCCCCGCCACCTTGCGCGGTCTGCGGCCATGTCGAATCGGTTCGCCCGGTTCAGAAGCGCATCCAGAACACCTCGGGCGTGGGGGCCGTGGCCGGCGGCGTGGTGGGTGGCCTCGTCGGCAACCAGTTCGGCCATGGCAATGGGCGCGTCGCGACCACGGTGCTCGGCGCGGTGGGCGGCGGCTTCGCGGGCAACGAGATCGAGAAGCACGTGCGCACGGTCACGGTCTACGAGGTGGGCGTGCGCATGGACAACGGCACGCTGCGCACCGTCGAGACGAAGACCGCGCCACCCATCGGCAAGCCGGTGACGCTCAAGCGGGGCCTGCTGCGCCCCGCGGACGGCCGCAAGTAGCGCGACCTACCCGCTCCCGGATATCACAGAAAAACCGGGCGCGGAAGAGCGCATGCCCCAAAGATATCTTGACCATATATCCTTAATATATTTAAAGTGCGACGCTTCCACACCACCGCACATCCACAAGGAGCGATCAAGTGAGCAATCCCCGCTGGCAAGGCATCTTCCCCGCCGTCACCACCAAGTTCCACGCCGACGAGAGCATCGATGCCGAGGGCACGGCCCGTCACATCGACTTCCAGATCCGCAACGGCATCCACGGCCTCGTCACTTGCGGCTCGCTCGGCGAAGCCAGCACGCTGACGCTGGAAGAAAAGCTGCAGGTCGCGAAGATCGCGCTCGAAGCCGCCGACGGCCGCATCCCGGTGCTGGCCAATGTGTCGGAAACCAGCACGCGCGAAGCGCTGCGCTACGTGGACGGCGCCAACAAGCTCGGCGTGGCCGGCTTCATGGTGATGCCCTCGGTGATCTACGTGGCCGACGCGCGCGAGGCGATGCTCAATGTGCGCACCATCGCCAACGCGGCGCAGAAACCCATCATGGTCTACAACAACCCGGTGGCCTACCGCGTCGACCTCAAGCCCGAGCACATGGTCGAGCTGGCCGACTGCGAATGGATCGCGGCCATCAAGGAAAGCACCGACGACATCCGCCGCATCACCGACCTGCGCAACACCGTGGGCGACCGCTACCAGCTGTTCCTGGGCGTGGACGACCTCGCCTACGAAGGCCTGGCCCTGGGCTGCGACGGCCTGCTGGCCGGCGTGGGTTGCGCGTTCCCGCGCGAGACCGTCGCGCTGTACGACCTGATGAAGGCCGGCAAGTTCGCCGAGGCGCTCAAGCTCTACCAGTGGATGACGCCGATGCTGCACCTCGACGTGTCGACCAAGCTCGTGCAGAACCTCAAGCTCATCGACGTGCTGGTGGGCGTGGGCAGCGAGCACATGCGCCGCCCGCGCCTGCCGCTCATCGGCGAGGAGCGCGCATTCATCGAAGCCATCGTGAAGAAGGCGCTCGCCACGCGGCCTGCGCAGTACCAATCGGTTATGTAATACGCCCCTCTTTTCATTGTCCCAACCTAGGAAGAAGCATGAAGTCAAAAGCAAACATGGTTTCGTTTCTCGGCCTCGTGGCCATCGCCATCGCAGGTCAGGCACAAGCACAGGAGCAGGTGGTCAAGATCGGCCACAGCGGTCCGCTCTCGGGCCCCAATGCCTTCGCAGGCAAGGACAATGAAAACGGCGTGCGCCTCGCCGTCGAGGAGCTCAACGCGAAGAAGCTTGTCGTCGGCGGCAAGACGCTGAAGTTCGAAATGGTGTCGGAAGACGACCAGTGCGACGCCAAGACCGGTGTGAGCGTCGCGCAGAAGTTCGTGGACGACGGCGTCAAGTACGTCATGGGCCCGTACTGCTCCGGCGTGGCCATTCCGGCTTCGCGCATCTACAGCGAAGGCGGCACCATGGTCTCCACCGTGGGCACCAACCCGAAGGTCACGCAGGGCGGCTATAAGAACCTCTACCGCATCATCGCGAGCGACAACCAGATCGGCTCCAGCATGGCCGTGTATGCGGCCAAGGTGCTGAAGGTGACGAAGGTCGGCGTGATCGACGACCGCACCGCCTTCGGCCAGGGCCTGGCCGAGGAGTTCACCAAGGAAGCGAAGAAGCAGGGCCTGACCGTGGTCGGCCAGGAGTTCACCACCGACAAGGCCGTGGACTTCACCGCCATCCTGACCAACATGAAGGCCAAGGCGCCAGAGGCCATCTTCTTCGGCGGCTATGCACCGCAGGCCGCGCCCATGGCGCGCCAGATGAAGCAGCTGGCCGTGCCCGGCAAGCTGCTGGGCGGCGACACCGTGTGCAGCCCCGCTACCGGCAAGCTCGGCGGCGATGCGGTCAACGACCTGGTGTTCTGCGCGCAAGGCGGCTCCATCCTCGAGAAGGCGCAGAGCGGCCCGGCCTTCAAGGAGAAGTTCAAGAAGCGCTTCAACGTCGATCCCGACGCGTACGCTGCTTCGTACTACGACCAGGTGCTGTTCATCGGCGAGTCGATGAAGAAGGCCAACTCCATCGACCCCGACAAGGTGGGCGCCGAGCTTTACAAGACCACCTACAAGGGCGTGGCCGCAACCTATTCATACGACGACAAGGGCAACATGAAGCAGGCGCCCATCACCGTCTTCACTTTCAAGAACGCGGCGCCCGTTCCCCTCGCCAGCTATTGATCGGACCCAGCCACATGCAACGCATCCAGGTCATCGATTCGCACACAGGCGGCGAGCCCACACGCCTTGTGATTGGCGGGTTTCCCGATCTGGGCGGCGGCAGCATGGCCGAGCGTCGTGCGCTGCTGGCCGAGCGGCACGACAAGTGGCGCGCGGCGGCCGTGCTGGAGCCGCGCGGCAGCGACGTGGTGGTGGGGGCGCTGCTGTGCGAGCCGGTGTCGCCGGATGCGGCTGCCGGCGTGGTCTTCTTCAACAACGCCGGCTACATCGGCATGTGCGGCCACGGCACCATCGGGCTGGTCGCGAGCCTTGCGCACATGGGGCGCATCGGCGTGGGCGAGCACCGGATCGAGACGCCTGTAGGCACGGTCACGACCACGCTGCACGAAGACGGCTCGGTGAGCGTGCGCAACGTGCCGGCCTACCGGCATCTGCACCAGGTGGCGGTCGAGCTGTCGGGCCATGGCACCGTGCGCGGCGACGTGGCCTGGGGTGGCAACTGGTTCTTCCTGGTGAGTGAGCACGGCCAGCGCGTGGCGAGCGACAACCTCGCGGCGCTGACCGGCTACACCTCTGCCTTGCGCCGCGCGCTGGCGGCGCAGGGGATCACGGGCGCGGACGGCGCGGAGATCGATCACGTCGAACTCTTTGCCCACGACGATGAAGGCGCGGACAGCCGCAACTTCGTGCTGTGCCCGGGCAACGCCTATGACCGCTCGCCTTGCGGCACCGGCACCAGCGCCAAGATCGCCTGCCTCGCGGCGGACGGCAAGCTCGCGCCGGGCGAAGTGTGGACGCAGGCCAGCGTGATCGGCAGCCGCTTCGAGGCCAGCTACGAGATGGCGGATGGCAAGGTCATTCCCACGCTGCGAGGCCGCGCGCACATCAGCGCCGAAGCCACGCTGCTGATCGAAGAAGACGATCCCTTCGGCTGGGGCATCCGGCTCTGACATCGGTCGGCATGGACGCGGATGTCATCGTCATCGGCGCCGGCATCGTCGGCGCGGCGTGCGCACAGGCGCTCGCACAGGCGGGGCGCAGGGTGCTGGTGCTCGATGCGCGCATCGGCGGTGCCACCGGCGCGGGCATGGGCCATCTCGTGGTGATGGACGACAACGCGGCCGAGCTCGAACTGAGCCGCCATTCGGTCGCGCAGTGGCGCGAGCTGGCGCCGCGCATGAGCGACGACTGCGCGTACAGCGCCTGCGGCACGCTCTGGATCGCCGCGAACGACGAAGAGATGGCGGAGGCCGAGCGCAAACAGCAGCGGCTGCGCGCGCATGGCATCGGCAGCCGGCTGCTCGATGCGCGCGAACTGGCAAGCGCGGAGCCCGCGCTGCGCAAGGGCCTGTCGGGCGCTCTCGAAGTGCCGGGCGACGGCATCCTCTATGCGCCGAACGCCGCACGCTGGCTGCTCACCCAGAACGCGGAATCGATCCGCGTCGAGCATGCGAAGGTCGAGGCCATCGAAGACGACGGCACGTTGCGCCTCGCCGACGGCAGCCGCCGCACAGCGCCGCAGGTCGTGCTGGCCAACGGCATCCAGGCGACGACGCTGTGCCCCGAACTGCCGATCCGCCCGAAGAAGGGCCATCTGCTGATCACTGACCGCTATCCGGGCACGGTGCATCACCAACTGGTCGAGCTCGGCTACGTGACCAGCGCGCACCACAGCGAAGGCGACTCGGTCGCCTTCAACGTGCAGCCACGGCCCACGGGGCAGCTGCTGGTCGGCTCGTCGCGCCAGTTCGACACGACGGACCCGGCGGTCGAGGCGCCGATGCTCGCGCGCATGCTCCAGCGCACGCTGGACTACCTGCCGGGGCTTGCGAACCTCAACGCGGTGCGCTCGTGGACCGGCATGCGCGCGGCCTCGCCCGACGGGCTTCCGCTGCTGGGCAAGCACCCGTGGCGCGAGAAGCTCTGGCTCGCTGTCGGACATGAAGGGCTCGGTGTGACCACTGCGCCGGGCAGCGCGCATCTGCTGGCTGCCTTGATGACCGGCGCGACCCCCGACTTCGATGCGGCGCCCTACGCGCCGCGCAGCCTCCGGGAGTTCGCATGAGCAGCCACACCCTGTTGAACATCGACGGCCGTCTGGTGCGCGTGAAGGCGGGCAGCTCGGTCGCCGCCGCGCTGCGCGTGGCCAGCGGCATGGGCGTGGCGCGCATTTCGGTCACGGGCCAGCCGCGCGCGCCGTTCTGCGGCATGGGCGTGTGCCAGGAATGCCGTGTGCTGGTCGATGGCCGGCGCAGGCTCGCCTGCCAGACGGTCTGCATCGAAGGCATGCGCGTGGAGACGACGGAATGACGACCGGCATGGCACAGGAAGAATGCGAGGTGCTCGTCGTCGGTGCAGGCCCGGCCGGCATGGCCGCGGCGGTGGCGGCGGCGCCCAGCGGTGCATCGATCGTCGTGATCGACGACAACCCCGTGCCCGGTGGGCAGATCTGGCGCGATGGCCCCGGCGCGGCATTGCCGCCTGCGGCGCGCAAATGGCGCGATGCGCTCGAGCGCCATGCCAACATCCGCGTGCGCAGCGGCACGCGCGTCGTCGCCGTGCCCTCGCCGCATGAACTGCTGCTCGAAGACGCCGAAGGCGCCACGCGCATGCGGTGGAAGAAGCTCATTCTCTGCACCGGTGCACGCGAACTTCTGCTGCCCTTCCCCGGATGGACGCTGCCCGGCGTGACCGGCGCGGGCGGGCTGCAGGCGCTTGTCAAGGCCGGCATGCCGGTCGAGGGCGAACGCATCGTCATCGCGGGCAGCGGGCCGCTGCTGCTTGCCGCTGCAGCCACTGCGCGCGCAGCCGGCGCGAAGGTGCTGCGCGTCGCGGAGCAGGCGTCGTTCGCCTCGGTCGCGCGCTTCGGCGCCAGCCTCGCGCGCTGGCCCGGCAAGGCCGCGCAGGCGGTGACGCTCGCCGATCCGCAGTACCGCACTTCGTCGCGCATCGTCTCGGCGCACGGCGCGACGCAGGTCGAATCAGCGCGACTTCGCCAAGGCAGCAGCGAAATCGAGATTGCCTGCGACCGCATCGCCTGCGGCTTCGGCCTCACACCCAACACGCAGCTCGGGCAGCTGCTCGGCTGCGCGCTGAAGGCACAGGCCCTGTGGGTCGATGCCCTGCAAGCCACCAGCGTCCCCGGCGTCCATGCAGCCGGCGAGTGCACCGGCTTCGGCGGCAGCGAACGTGCACTGGCGCAGGGCACGATCGCAGGCCATGCGGCCGTCGGCAACGAACACGCAGCCAAGGCGCACGAAGGCGAACGCGCCCGCTGGAACGCCTTCGCCGCGCAGCTGCACCGCAGCTTCGCGCTGGCGCCGGATATCAAGACGATGCCGCAGCCCGACACGCTCGTGTGCCGCTGCGAAGACGTTCCCTTCTCCGCGCTGGCAGGTTGCACCGGCTGGACCGACGCCAAGCTGCATCGCCGCTGCGGCATGGGTGCCTGCCAGGGCCGCGTCTGCGGCGACGCGGCGCATTTCCTCTTCGGATGGACGCCGCCCGTGCCACGCCCGCCGCTGTCGCCGGCCCGCATCTCGACACTCGCAGGCTTGGCGAACGACAGCGACCCCCGACAATGACGCCGCCGCATCCGCAGAACAAGACCATGCCCGCCTCGAAGACCGCCTCCCGCCCACCGCCCAAGCGCCGCGCCGCCGACCTGGCCTACGACGCCATCGAGACGCTGCTGTCGACCATGCAGCTGCAGCCCGGCAGCCAGGTCGTCGAGGCCGAACTCGCCGAGCGCACGGGGCTCGGCCGCACGCCGGTGCGCGAGGCGCTGATGCGCATGGTGTCCATCGGACTCATCGTGCAGCAACCGCGCCGCGGGCTGCTCGTGTCGGCCATCGACCTGGCCGACCACCTCGACGTGATCCAGACCCGGCGCGTGCTCGAACGGCTGATCGCCGCCTGCTCGGCGCGCCGGGCCACCGCGCAGCAGCGCACCGACATCGTCCGCTGCGCCCGGACCATGGTCGAGGCCGCGGCACGCGGCGACCTCACCGGCTACATGCGCGCCGACCATGCACTCGACCTCGTCAATCACCAGGCGAGCCACAACGACTCGGCAGTGAGGGCGGTGATCCCGCCGATCGTGCAGTGCCGGCGCTTCTGGTATGCCTACCAGCACGAAGGGGAGATCGTCGAGGGCGCCAACGCGCACCTCGAGCTGGCGCAGGGCATCGCGACCGGCGACGAAGCTGCCGCCATCGCGGGCGCCGAGCGGCTGATGGACTACCTCGAAGTCTTCGCGCGCAAGATCATCGACAAATAGGCCGAAGGGCCTCGCCTCCACTCGCCGCCGCACTGCGGGGAATTCCGCGTGCCTTGCCCGGGCCGGCGGCGCATACTGACCCGCATGGCCGCCGCCCCCCGCGCCCAACCCGAAGAGTTCTTCACCGCCGAAGAATGGCAGTCGCTCACTGCGCGTTCGTCGTGGAAGGGCCTGTGGCTGGTGCTGCATTGCTGGGCCGTGATCGGCGCAGCCATGCTCGTGGGCATCGTGTGGCCATGGACCCTTCCGCTCGTGGTGCCGGTAGTGGGCGCGCGGCAGCTGGGGCTGTTCATCCTCATGCATGACGCGGCGCACGCGGGGCTGCACCGCAATCGCAAGGTCAACGACTGGGTGGGCCATTGGCTGTGCTCGTCGACGCTGCGCGACTACCGTCCGTATCACCTGCAGCACCACCGCTTCGTGCAGCAGACCGAAGATCCGGACCTCGTGCTGTCGGCGCCCTTCCCGATCACGCGCGCGTCGATGTGGCGCAAGGTGGTGCGCGACCTGAGCGGGCAGACTTTCTACAAGCAGCGCTTCGGGCATGTTGCCGAAGGCATCCGCAAGCGCGGGCCGGGCGAGTCGGTGCTCGAGGTGTTTGGCCGGGAGCTTGCGAAAGACAGGCGTTTTCTCATTGCCAACAGCCTCGGATTTCTGGCCTTCGCGCTCGCCGGCTGCTGGTGGGCATGGCTGCTGATGTGGCTGCTGCCCATGGCGACGTGGCTGCCGCTCGTGAGCCGCGTGCGCAACATCGCCGAGCATGCGCTGGTCGCGCAGAACGAGGCCGATCCGCTGCGTCAGGCCTGCACCACGCACGCCGGCTGGCTCGAACGCATCCTGGTGGCGCCCTACTGGGTCAACTACCACTGCGAGCACCACATGTTCACCAACCTGCCTTGCTGGGCCTTGCCGAAGGCGCATCGCCTGCTGCAGCGGCAGGGCGCCATCGCGCGCATGGAAGTGCAGCCCGGCTACCTGAGCCTGCTGAAGCGCGCGACTTCGCCCTCGGCTCAGCCGGCCTGACGCGCGGCCGGCACGGCCCGCACCACAGGCTGAGCCCCGCGCTGGCTGAGCCAGATGCTCGCAATGACGATGCCGATCCCCGTCACCTGCCACGCCGACAACGCCTGCTCCAGCAGCGCCCAGCCCAGGATCACCGCCGTCACGGGGCTCAGGAAAGCCAGCGGCGCGATCGCCGAGGGCTCCAGCCGCGCCACGCCGCGGAACCACACGATGTAGGTCAGCGCGGCGCCCACGAGGCCGAGCCAGCCGAAGCCGATCCAGTTCTGCGCCGTCAGCGCAGGCAGAGGCGGCTCCAGCAGCAGCGCCACCGGCAACAGCAGCAGGCCGCCAGCGGTGAGCTGCCACGCGGTGAAGGTGAGCGCCGACACCGGTGGCTGCCAGCGCCGGCTCAGCACCGTGCCGAAGGCCATCGACACCGCGGCGGCAATGGCCGCGGCAATGCCGATGGCATCGAGCGCCGCATTCGGCGTGAGCACCAGCAGTGCGACCCCACCGATGCCGACCACCGCCGCCGCGACCGACAGCGCGCGCATCGGTGAGCCCAGGAAGACGCTGGCCAGGAACACCACGAGCAGCGGCTGCACCGAAGTGATGGTGGCCGCGACGCCGCCCGGCAGCCGGTATGCCGCCAGGAACAGCATCGCCCAGAGGATCGAGAAATTCAGTGCGCCGAGGATGAGGATGCGCCCCCACCACGCGCGCTCGGGCAGCTTGCGCACGATCAGCAGCAACAGCAGGCCGGCGGGCAGCGCGCGCAGCAGGGCGACCGTCAGCGGGTAGTTCGGCGGCAGCAGCTCGGTCGTGACGATGTAGGTGCTGCCCCAGATCGCGGGCGCGGTCGCGGTGAGCAGGAGGTCGGTGGTGCGGCTTGTCATGGGTCGAATCTAGTGAATTGACCATGGGTTGTGAATGCTCGAATAATGAATTGATTCTTTACCGTTAGTCGTCAATTCAGCATGGACCATCTCACGGCTCTCAAGGTCTTCCGCACCACCGCCGCCACGGGCAGCTTCGCCGGCGCCGCGCGGCAAATGGGGCTGTCGGCGGCGGCCGTCAGCAAGAACATCGCGGAGCTGGAGGCGCATTTGAAGGTGCGGCTCATCAACCGCACCACGCGGCAGATGAGCCTGACAGAAGCGGGCGCTGCGTACTTCGAGCGCTTATCACGCATCCTCGACGAACTCACCGAGGCCGATGCCGCCCTTGCGCCCATGGGCAGCAGCCCCGGCGGTGTGCTGCGCGTGAGCGCGCCGCTGACTTTTGCGCTCACCTCGCTGTCGCCGGCCATTCCCGAATTCATGAAGCGCTACCCGAACCTGCGGCTCGAGCTGAACCTGCAGGACAGCCGCTCGGACATCATCGGCGAGGGCTACGACCTGGCCATCCGCGGCAGCGACCGGCTGGAGGATTCGAGCCTCGTCGCGCGCCGGCTCATGACCATGGACCATGTGCTGTGCGGCGCGCCCGGCTACTTCGCCGCCTTCGGCCGCCCCGCACAGCCCGAAGACCTGAAGGCCCACGAGTGCGTGCAGTTCACGCTCTCGGGCCACGCGAACAAGTGGACCTTCAACCGCGCCGGCCGCAGCGTGGCCGTGGCCATCGACGGGCGCTACAAGGTCAGCTCCAGCATCGCCGTGCGTGACGCGCTGCTCGCGGGCTTCGGCCTGAGCCTGATCCCGCGCATCTACGTCGAGGCCGAGCTGGCCTGCGGCCGCCTGCAGGCCGTGCTCGAAGACTGGGAGGCGGACAGGACGCCGGTCTATGCCGTCTACCCCTCGCGCCACCTGCCGGCGAAGACGCGTGTCTTCGTGGATTTCCTTGAGGAACGCTTTTCAGGGCATTGAGTGCCCGGAGCCACCGTGCGACGGCGCGCGTGGCGTCAGTCGTCGGCCCGCTCGGGGCTTTCCCAGCCCAGCAGCTCGGCCAGGCGCTGCACGATCCACGTGGCCTCGGCCGCCGACACGCCCGATTCGGGCGCGGCGAGCCCGGCGTGGATGCGCCGCAGGATCTCGCTTTCGACCGGCACCTCGGTGTGGTGCTGGATCTGCGCGTGGCCCACAAGGTGGCTGGCGAGGTCTTCGCACATCTCGTAGCGCTCGCGCACCAGGCCGATCGGTTCGCTCAGGCGCTGGCGCGCGTCGGTGTAGACCGCGAAGAACGAGGGCGGGATGAGGATCTGGTTGTCGTCGGACATCGCTGCCTTATAGCTGCCCCAACGACAAAACGCGCCCGTGGGCGCGTTCGTCGTGGCTCCGGGGAGCCAGCGGGGGCCGGATCAGCCGCCCTTCTTGGCGCGCTTGCCAGGGTTCTTCTTGCTGCGCGTTGCGGTGCCGCGTTCGAGGCTGACCTTCTGGCCGCCACCGGAGCGAGGCACGGTGTAGCCGGGCATCGGCGTCGGCTTGGGGGTGGCAACGCGTTCGGCTTCGGTACGGAATGTCTTGGGCATGAAAAGCTCGGGTAAAAGTGATGTTCGAACCTGCAATTAGGCCACATCGGGAATTTCATATGCCAATAACCGCAACGGCGGGTGGTGTCGAGCGCGCGCGCTTCGTTTCGGGGTCGTTGATGCGCCATGTCTGCGTGATGGCGGGCACGGGGGCCATCGGGCTGATCGCGGTGTTCGCGGTCGACCTCATCAACCTGTTCTATATCTCGCTGCTTGGGGAGAAGGAGATTGCCGCGGCGGTCGGTTTCGCGGGCGTGATGGGCTTCTTCCATGCGTCGCTGTGCATCGGGCTGACCATCGGCATCGCGGCAGTGGTGTCGCGCACCGTGGGGGCCGGCCGTGGCGAGGACGCGCGCCGCATCGCCACATCGAGCCTGGTGCTGATGACGGCGGTGTCGGCGGTAGCGGGCACCGGCACGGCGTTCTTCCTGCATCCCGCGCTGCAGGCCCTGGGCGCCCAGGGCGAGACGGCGCGGCTCGCGCATCGCTACCTCTCGGTGACGGTGCACACGCTGCCGCTGCTGGGCATCGGCATGGCGACTTCGGCGCTGCTGCGTTCCATCGGCGATGCGCGCCGCTCGATGACGGTGACGCTCGGCGGCGCCTTCGTGACGGCGGTGCTCGACCCGATCCTGATCTTCGGCTTCGGCCTGGAACTCGACGGTGCCGCCATCAGCGCGGTAGTCTCGCGCATCGTGCTCGCGGCCATCGGGCTGCACGGCGTGACGGTGAGGCACCGCATGCTCGGGCGCTTCGAGCCGTCGCGACTGGGCGGCGATGCGCGCGCGCTCGGCAAGGTGGCCGCGCCGGCGGTGCTGACCAACCTCGCCACGCCGGTGGGCGCGGCCTTCGTCACGCATTCGGTCGCGCAGTTCGGGCCCTCGGCGGTGGCGGGCGCGGCCACCATCGACCGGCTGACACCGGTGGCCTTCGGATTGGTCTATGCGCTCAGCGGCGCGGTCGGGCCGATCCTCGCGCAGAACCTGGGCGCGGGGCAGTTCCGCCGCGTGCAGGAAGGGCTGCGCGACAGCCTGTTGTTCATGATGGCGTCGGTGGCCGTGGCGTGGCTGGTGCTGGCGCTTGGGCAGGGCGTGCTGATCCGCGCGTTCTCGGCCGACGGGCAGGCGGCCGAGCTGATCTCGCTCTTCTGCAGCTGGACGGCCGCGAGCTTCTTCTTCGCGGGCGGGCTGTTCGTGGCGAACGCCTCCTTCAACAACCTCGGGCATCCGCTGCTGTCGACCGCATTCAACTGGGGGCGCGCCACGCTGGGCACGATTCCGTTCGCGTGGTGGGGCTCGCGCTACGGTGCGGCAGGCGTGCTGATCGGGCAGGCCGTGGGCTCGTCGATCTTCGGCCTGCTGGCGGTGATCGTGGCGTTCCGGCTGGCCGCGAAGCTGGCGCGGCAGGAGGCGCCTGCAGGCGCGGCCCCGGCGCTCGATGCGCCGCTGGCACCGACCTCGCCGCATGCGGAGATCGCTGCCTTGACCACGCCGCAATCGGTTCCGAAGGGCGCTGCATCTTCGTGAGGGCCGCCGCGCACGGCCGCCCGAAGCGGCCGGCCCGCCCCCGGTAGGGGAGTGGCGAAGCGACACGAAGTGCGCGAAGCCGGGGGGCGAGTCCTAGATAAGCCGCACCTTCACCGACTTGCCCTTGACGCGGCCGCTCGAGAGCTTGCGCGCCGCTTCCTCGGCGATGGCGCGGTCCACCGCCACGTACGTCGAGAACTCGTTGACGTTGATCTTGCCGACCTGGTCCTTGGCATAGCCGCAGTCGCCGGTCAATGCGCCCAGCACGTCGCCGGCGCGGATCTTTTCCTTGCGCCCGCCCACGATCTGCAGCGTGGCCATCGGCGGCTTCAGCGGCTCGCCCTTGCCCGGCGTGAGCTCGGCCAGTTCATGCCATTCGGATTCGCGGCCCTGCAGCTGCTCGATCTTTCCGACGAAGCCCATCTCGTTCATGCTGGCCAGGTTCAGCGCCAGGCCTTCCGAGCCGCCCTGCTGGCCCACGCGGCCGGTGCGGCCGACGCGGTGAATGTGGATTTCGGAATCGGGCGTCACGTCGACGTTGATCACGGCTTCGAGGTGCGAAATGTCGAGACCGCGCGCCGCCACGTCGGTGGCAACCAGCACCGAGCAGCTGCGGTTGGCGAACTGCACCAGCACCTGGTCGCGCTCGCGCTGCTCCAGCTCGCCGAACAGCGCCAACGCGCTGAAGCCCTGGGCCTGCAGCACCTCGACGAGGTCGCGGCACTGCTGCTTGGTGTTGCAGAAGGCCAGCGTGCTGACGGGGCGGAAATGGTCGAGCAGCAGGCTCACGGTGTGCAGCCGCTCGCTGTCCTTCACCTGGTACCAGCGCTGGCGGATCTTGCTGCCTTCATGCTGCGCCTGCACCGTGATCTGCTCGGGGCTCTTCATGAACTGCTGCGCGAGCTTGGCGATGCCTTCGGGGTACGTGGCCGAGAACAGCAGCGTCTGGCGGGCCGAAGGGCACTGGCGCGCCACCGTCACGATGTCGTCGAAGAAGCCCATGTCCAGCATGCGGTCGGCCTCGTCGAGCACCAGCGTGTTGAGCGCCTCGAGGTTGAGGTTCTCGCGCTCGAGGTGGTCCATGATGCGGCCGGGCGTGCCGACGACGATGTGCGCGCCGTGCTCCAGGCTGGCGATCTGCCCACGCAGCGCAACGCCGCCGCAGAGCGTGACGACCTTGATGTTTTCTTCGGCACGCGCCAGGCGACGGATTTCGGTCGTGACCTGGTCGGCCAGCTCGCGCGTCGGGCACAGCACCATCGCCTGGATGGCGAAGCGGCGCGGGTTCAGGTTGGAAAGCAGCGCCAGCGCAAAGGCGGCGGTCTTGCCGCTGCCGGTCTTGGCCTGCGCGATCAGGTCCTTGCCGAGCAGCGCCGGCGGCAGCGCGGCGGCCTGGATGGCCGTCATCTGCGTGTAACCGAGCTGGGTGAGGTTGGCCAGCATCTGGGGCGAGAGCGCCAGTGAGGCAAAGCCGTTGTCGGCTGGGGTGCCGCCGGCTGTGGGGTTGGGTGTGGTCATCGTTCAGCAGCCGGGAAGTGCAAAAAACAAAAGCCTTGCCGGCGCCCTTCGCGGGCACCGCAAGGCCTTTCGTCGGTTGCGGATCAGCGGCGGGGGGAGTTGTTGCCGCCGGTGGTCGGCGGCGGGCCGCGGCGTTCCAGGTGACGGAAGGTGATACGGCCCTTGGTCAGGTCGTAGGGCGAGAGTTCGAGCGACACCTTGTCACCCGCCAGGATGCGGATGTGGTGCTTGCGCATCTTGCCGCCGCTGTAGGCGATCAGCTGATGGCCGTTGTCCAGCGTGACGCGGTAGCGCGAGTCGGGCAGGACTTCGGTCACTGCGCCGTTCATTTCGATCAGTTCTTCCTTGGGCATATGTGGTTACCTCTGACTCGTTCGATGTTTGTTGGAGATGGAATTGGGCGTAATTGTTTCAGCCCGCGCACGGAAGCGCGAGAGGGGCCGTCTTCGAAACCTGGGGGGCGCGTTCGCGCACCCAGCCGAGGCCCTGGTCGATGGCGTAGCCGACGGCGGCGGCGTGGCTGGCAAAGCGCGGCGTGAAGCGCATCACGCGGTCGTGCATGCCGCTGCCGCGGCCGGAGCGGATCGAGACCGAAGCGGCGTACTTGCCGTCGTCCTGATGTCGGATGAGCGGGGAAACAAGGTACTTGCCCACCGCGATACTGTGTTGAATGATGTCCATGAAGCCTTGGCACAGCGCGCAGATGCAAAGCGCGAAGTGCCTGAAAAATAATTGAAAACGGGCGTGGGCCGGCCGGAATGGCGCGGCGGACGCGCTATTCGCTTCAACAGGAACGAAGGCAGTGGTGGCAATCATGGGCGCCCGGTCTGGCGCTCCAACACACTGTAAAAGCCGGCTTGGGAGTGAGAGGCCTGAAGAATCCAAGGGACAGTGCAGGTCAGCCGGCGGTATTGACGAAATTCTTCGTCGTGGTATCGAAACGAACCCGACATTATAGCTTGCAGGGCATGACAGTTGCTTGTCTTTAAAACAACGATCTCATGAAAAAGGCCCCGAAGGGCCGTTGTTCAAGCACTATTTGCTATCAAAAACATAGTTTGACGAGGCGCTGCGGGCCGCGCGCGGCGCGCGCAACAGCAGCATCAGCCCTGTGAACTGGCAGGCCGCCCCCACCCAGCCCACCGCGCCGACGCCGGCCAGTTCGATCGCCATGCCGCCCAGTGCCGAACCGGTCGCAATGCCGAGGTAGATCGCCGATGCGTTGAGCGACAGCGTCATCGGCGCGCGCTCCGGCGCCAGCCGGATCAGCCGCACCGCCTGCGCCGGGCCGAACCCCCAGCCCGCGAAGCCCCACAGCGCCGACAGCCCCACGATCAGCGGCAGTGCCAAACCGCGCGGCAGCATCTGCGCCGAGAACGAGAGCCCACCAAGGATCAGCACCAGCATCAGCGCGAAGCCCTGCGCCATGCGATCGGCGCCGAAGCGGTCGGTGGCCCAGCCGCCGGCCGCGGTGCCGATGGCTGCCGCCACGCCGATGGCGAAGAACACCGCGCTAGCGCCTTCGGCGCCGAAGCCCAGCGTCTCCGAGAGGAACAGTGCAATGTAGGTGTAGAAGCTGAAGCCGCCCGTGGCCCACAGCATGCTGATCAGCAACGCCGGCAGCACGCCCGGCTCGCGGGCCACGGCAAAGGCCGGCGCGCGCTTTGCAGCCGCCGGGGCCTGCGCCAGCGTGCGCGGCAGCCCGAGGGCGAGGCCCAAGGTGGCAAGCGCCGCCGCAGCCGCGATCAGCAGGTAGGCCGTGCGCCAGCCGCCCCAGCCGGAGATCCACGCACCCAGCGGCACGCCCAGCGCCACTGCCACTGTGCCGCCGCCGGTCACGATGGCCAGCGCTCGGCCGCGCAGCGCGGGCGACACCATGGCGGCCGCCACCGCGCTCGCGGTCGGCAGGAACACGCCGGCCACCAGCCCCAGCGCGACCCTCGCGAATGCCAGCTGCGCAAAGCCGTGCGCCATCGATGCCGCCAGCGTCAGCGCCGAGAAGGCCGCGAGGCTGGCAATCAGCAGCGGCCGGCGACCGAAGCGCGCCAGCAGCGCCGCCATCACCGGCGAGCCGATCGCATAGCTCAGCGCGAACAGCAGCACCAACTGCCCGGCCCGTGCGGCACTGACCTGCAGGTCGGCCGCCAGCACCGGCAGCAGTCCCGCGACCATGAAGCTTTCGGTGCCGATGGCGAAGGCCCCCAGTGCGAGCCAACCCAGGCTCAGGGGCAGGCGTTCAGGCGGTTGCGAGGTCGGGAGATCGGTGCCGTTCATGAGGGACTCCGTTGAAGCTGTGTTCGAGGCTTCCAGAGTACGTTTGCAATTGGCCCTTCAAAAGAACCACAATTAACGAAGTTTATGGAGCCACTTTTCGAACTCGCCATCCACCTGCCGGGCGCCGGCTCGCGCGAACTGCTGCGTGAGGTGCACCGCCAGCTGCGCGGCGCCATCCTCGACGGCCGGCTGCAGCCCGGCGCGCGCCTGCCCGCCACGCGCGCGCTGGCGCAGCGCCTGGGCGTGTCGCGCAACACCATGCTCGCGGCCTACGACCTGCTGCTGAGCGAGGGCTACCTGCTGGCGCGCCCCGGCGCCGGCACCTACGTGGCCGACACGCTGCCGGCCTCCCGGCGCGGCCGCGCCACCAAGGCCTCGCCAGCCCGGCGCGACCCTCGCCTGGTGCCACTCACTCTTCCGGGCGCCGACCTCGTACCCACGCTGCAGCCATCGCCAGCGCGCGACGACTTCCGCGTCGGCCTGCCCGACGTGAGCGTCTTTCCCTTCGACATCTGGCGCCGCCTGAGCGACCGCGCGCTGCGCCGCGTCGCACGCCAGACCGCCGACTACGCCGACCCGCAGGGCCAGGGCGCGCTGCGCGAGGCCATCGCGAAGCACGTGTCGTTCACCCGCGCCGTCGGCTGCACCGCCGGTGACATCGTGGTCACGGCCGGCGCGCAGCAGGCCTTCGGGCTGCTCGCGCGCATCCTCGTCGTGCCGGGGCGCACGGTGGTCGCGGTCGAGCAGCTGTTCTACCCCTCGCTGCGCGAAGCCATGCTGGCCGCTGGCGCGAAAGTGGTGACCGTGCCGACCGATGACGAAGGCATGTGCGTGGACCGCATTCCGCCCGAGGCCCGCGTGGTCTGCGTGACCCCCTCGCACCAATTCCCCACCGGCGTGGCGATGTCGCCACCGCGCCGTGCCGCCCTGTTGGCCTTCGCGCGGGCGCGCAACGCGGTCGTCATCGAGGACGACTACGACGGCGAATTTCGCTTCGCCGGCCGCCCGCTCGATGCGCTGCAGACGCTCGACCGCGCCGAGTCGGTCTTCTACATCGGCACCTTTTCCAAGAGCCTGTTCCCCGCGCTGCGGCTGGGCTTCGTGGTGGCGCCGCCCTGGGCCCGCGCGGCGCTGGTGCGCGCGCGCGAACTGGCCGACTGGCACGGCCCGGTGCTGGGCCAGGAGGCGCTGGCCGCCTTCATCGCCGAAGGGCACCTGGCGCGCCACATCCGCAAGATGCGCAGGCTCTACGGCGCGCGGCGCACCGCATTGCTCGAGGCCCTGGCACGCCACGGTGCGGGCCGGCTCGAAGTGATTCCTTCGGACGCCGGCCTGCACCTGTCGGCCCGGCTGCACGGCGGTACGCGCGCCGATGCGGTGGTGGAGCGCGCCGCCGCGGCCGGCATCACGCTGCCGCCGCTCTCGCGTTTCGCGCTCGATCCGCACGCGCCCGGCGTGTCCAACGGCCTCGCCTTCGGCTACGGGCTGATCGCCGAGCAGCAGATCGATGGCGCGATCCGTCGGCTGGTCGCGTTGCTCTGACGGTCAGGTCAGGCGATTCCGAGCGTCCGCCTGTTGGCCGCCACGTCCACCCCGCCCGCCGCGAAGTCGTCGAAGGCCCGGTCCGCCACCTGGATGATGTGGTCGGCGATGAACGTTGCGCCCTCGCGCGCGCCGTCTTCCGGGTGCTTGATGCAGCACTCCCACTCCAGCACCGCCCAGCCCGGAAAGTCGTACTGCGCCAGCTTCGAGAAGATGGCCTTGAAGTTCACCTGCCCATCACCCAGCGAGCGGAAGCGCCCGGCCCGGTTGATCCAGCTCTGGAAGCCGCCGTACACGCCCTGTTTGCCGGTCGGGTTGAACTCGGCGTCCTTCACGTGGAAGATCTTGATGCGCTCGTGGTAGTGGTCGATGTAGGCCAGGTAATCGAGCTGCTGCAGCATGAAGTGGCTCGGGTCGTACAGCAGGCAGGCGCGCGGGTGGTTGTTCACGCGCTCCAAAAACATCTCGTAGCTCACGCCGTCGTGCAGGTCTTCGCCGGGGTGGATCTCGTAGCCCACGTCCACGCCCACGGCGTCGAAGGCGTCGAGGATCGGCCGCCAGCGGCGCGCGAGTTCGTCGAAGGCTTGCTCGACGAGGCCCGGCGGGCGTGGCGGCCACGAATACAGGTACGGCCAGGCCAGCGCGCCCGAGAAGGTCGCGTGCGCCGTGAGGCCCAGGTTGGCCGAGGCCTTGGCCGCGAAGTGCAGCTGCTCGACCGCCCACTGCTGCCGCCGCACCGGGTCGCCGCGCACTTCGGGCGCCGCGAAGCCGTCGAAGCCCGCGTCGTAGGCCGGATGCACCGCCACCAGCTGGCCCTGGAGGTGCGTCGAGAGTTCGGTGATCTCCAGGCCATGCTTCGCCAGCGTACCCTTCACCTCGTCGCAGTAGGTCTTGCTCTCGGCGGCGCGCCGGAGGTCGAACAGGCGCGCGTCCCAGCTCGGGATCTGCACGCCCCTGTAGCCCAGCCCGGCGGCCCAGCCGGCGATGCCGTCGAGCGTATCGAACGGGGCGGTGTCCCCCGCGAACTGGGCCAGAAAAATGGCGGGGCCCTTGATGGTTTTCATCGGCTTGTCTTCCTTCTTCGTTGGGGCGGCGTTGAAAGCATACTTGGCGTGTCGTCCGACCCCGTGCGAGAGGCCAACGAGCCAAAATGGACTTTCCTTTTCGCATCCATCGTCCGGTTCCCACTGACGACAGTCCCGCGATGACACAACCTGTTTCCGCCCGACTCAAGATCGGCCTGTCCGCCTGCTTCTCGCATGCCGACCCGGCCCGCTCGCTCTTCACCAACAAGACGCTGCAGTACGTCGAGCAATCGATCGCGCATTGGCTCATGTCCGCCGGCGCGATGGTGGTGATGGTGCCCTGCCCCACCGGCGAAACCGCGCGCGGCGACACCAAGCTTTCACACTACGCAGAGTGGCTCGACGGTGTCGTGATGCACGGCGGCGCCGACGTCTGGCCCGGCAGCTACGGCGAAGTGCCGCTCAAGGATGCGTGGATCGGCGACCAGATCCGCGACCTCTACGACCTCGCGCTGGTCGAGGCCTTCGAGCAGGCCGGCAAGCCGATCTTCGGCGTGTGCCGCGGGCTGCAGCTCATCAACGTGGCCTTCGGCGGCACGCTCTACCAGGACATCGAGGCCCAGCACGCTGGCGGCCTGCGCCACCGCGACCCGGTCACCTACGACCAGAACTTCCACGAGATCGAGCTGGTGCAGGGCACGCGGCTTTCCAAGCTCTTTCCGCAGGTGCAGAAGGCGCGCGTCAACAGCATCCACCACCAGGGCATCAAGGGGCTCGCACCGGGCTTCGAGATCGAGGCCTGGAGCCTGCCCGACCGCGTGCCCGAGGCCATCCGCCGCCGGTCCGACAAGGGCCGCAGCTACATCGCCGCGACCCAATGGCATCCCGAGTTCCACAAGTACGGCAGCACCGAGACGGTCGACGACACGCCGATCCTGCATGACTTCTTGTGGGCCTGCGCGACTGCCAGGGTCGCGCCCAAGACGTCGCCGGGGTCCGGCCCCGCCAAGATCCGCGACCGCGCGGCGCGAGTGTTGCGACAGGCGCTGCTGCGGCGCTGACGCGATCGGGAGGATGGCCGCCGGCCGGGCCTAGCGCCGGTCGGAGCGGTTCGTGCTGCCGCTGACGCCGGCATCGATGGTGCCGAACACCGTGACACCACTGCCCGGCGACGCACCGGCGGAGCCCGACGATCCGGCCGAGCCCGTTCCGGCGCAGCCCACCAGGACGGCCCCCATCGCAAGGGCGAACACAGCTGCAATGAATGACTTCACGGAAAACTCCAGGAGAGGGTGGAACTGCAGACCACTATAGGCCGCAGCCCCGGCTGGCCTTGTAACAGCCCCGGCCCTTGGTTGCTACTCCGGCTTCGCGCCAGAGGCCTTCACCGCCGCGCCCCAGACGCCGATCTCGCTCGCCACGAAGCGGTCGAACTCGGCCGGCGTCGTGGGCGCGGGCTCGGAACCGCGCTCGCGGATGAAACGCGCCATCTGCTCGCTCTTCAGGATGTCCGTGACTTCGCGGTTGAGCCGCTCGACGATGTCGGGTGGCGTGCCGCGCGGCGCCATCAGGCCGAGCCAGCCCACGGCCTCGAAGTTCTTCGTGCCCGCCACGCCGCTTTCGCGCACGGTGGGCACGTCGGGCAATTGCGAGGAGCGTGTGGCCGAGGTCACGGCCAGCGCCACCGCCCTGCCCGACTTGATGTGCGGCAGCGCGGCCGTCACCGAGTCGACCATCAGCGGAATCTGGTTGCCCAGGAAGTCCGACTGCGCGGGTCCGCTGCCGCGGTACGGAATGTGCGTGATGAACACGTGCGCCGCCGACTTGTACATCTCGCCCGAGAGATGCTGCGTGCCGCCGATGCCGGCGCTCGCGTAGCTCAGCCGCCCCGGCTCGGCCTTGGCGCGCGTCGTGAGGTCGGCCAGCGTTCGGATGCCGCTCTCGGGCGTGGCGAGGAACACCAGCGGCACCTTGGCGATCAGCGAGATGCCGACCAGGTCCTTGCGCGGGTCGAAGCCCGGCTTGGCATAGAGCGTCTGGTTCACCGCCATCGCGCTGCCGGCCACCACCAGCGTGTAGCCGTCGGGCTGTGAGCGCACCACGAACTCGGTGCCGATGTTGCTGCCGGCACCGGCCTTGTTGTCGACGATCACCGGCTGGCCCAGCCGTTTGCCGAGCTGTTCGGCGAGCGCGCGGGCGAAGATATCGGTGGCCTGTCCCGGCGGGAAGGGCACGATCAGCCTGACGGGCTTGTCAGGCCAGGCCGCGGCTTGTGCGAGGCAGGCTGCGCCCAGCAGCATCGCTGCAGCCAGGCCGGCGGCGAGATGTCGGCGCCGCATGGCTCAGGGCGCCGAAAGATGCTTGCCGACGATGCCCGCGAGCTCGAACATCGTCACCTGGTCCTTGCCGAACACCGGCTTGAGCTTGGCGTCGGCGTTGATCGCGCGCTTGTTGGCCGCATCCTGCAGGCCGTTGGCCTTGATGTAGTCCCACAGCTTCTTGATGACCTCGGTGCGCGCCACCGGTTCGGCGCCGATCACCGCGGCCAGCGAGTCGCTGGGCTTCAAGCCCGCGCCGGGCTTGCGCGGCGCGGCTGCCTTCTTCGCTGCCGGGGCCTTCTTCGCGGCGGGCGTCTTCTTCGCCGCCGCCTTCTTGGCCGCGGGCGCGGCCTTGCCGAAGGTCTTGCGCGGCGGGAACTTGCTGCCGCCCTCGCGCGGCGCGAACTCGAAGGTCACCTTGCCCTCTTCGGCATTCCAGGTCAGGAAGGCCTTGAAGGCGCGGCGCGTGCGCATGCTCACGAACTTGTCGAGCAGGTCGGTCTTGCCGGTGGCGAGCAGCTTTTCCATCTGCGCGCGCTCCACCGGCTGTTGCAGGATGATCTTGCCGGTCTTGAAGGTGCAGCTGGGCGTCGGCTGCGCGTTCGTCGGCACCGACTTCTCGCAGACGTAGTTGCTGCCGTGCTCGAACACCGGCGCGCCGCACACCGGGCACGGGCCCACGGTGTCCTGCTCGCTGAAGTCGACGATCTCGCCGGTGTCGCCGTTCTTGTCGTCGCCGAAGTCGAACTCCAGCTTCCAGTTCTTCGCCTCCTCGTCGAACTTGAGAATGATCTCGGAGGTGAAGGGCCAGCCGGCCTTGGAGCGGAAGCCTTCCAGCGGGCCGATGTGCTTGTCGTGCAGCAGCGCCTCGGCCTCGGCCACCTCGAAGGTGCGCCCGGCCGGCGACTTGCCGAAGGAGAAGCCGCAGGCATCCTCGCCCGTGCCGCTCTTGCCGACGCAGCCGTAGCGGCGGTAGTTTTCCTTCACCACGCCGCCGCAGTTGGGGCACGGCGTCTGCAGGGTCGCATAGTCGCCCGGCACGGTGTCGCGGTCGTACTCTTTCGCCTTCTTGACGATGTGCTCCGTCATCTCGGCGATCTCGCGCATGAAGGCATCGCGGCTCAGCGCGCCCTTTTCCATCTGCGCGAGCTTGTACTCCCACTCGCCGGTCAGCTCGGCCTTGGAGAGTTCTTCCACACCCAGGCCGCGCAGCAGCGTCATGAGCTGGAAGGCCTTGGCCGTGGGGATCAGCTCGCGGCCTTCGCGCAGCATGTACTTCTCGGTGATCAGGCCTTCGATGGTGGCCGCGCGCGTGGCTGGCGTGCCCAGGCCCTTCTCCTGCATGGCCTCGCGCAGTTCGTCGTCGTCGATGGTCTTGCCCGCGCCTTCCATCGCGCCGAGCAGCGTGGCTTCGGAGTAGCGCGCCGGCGGGCGCGTCTTCAGGCCCTTGGTGTCGACCGACTCGGCCTTCACGATCTCGCCCGGCTTCACCGGCACGAGGCGCTTGCCGTCCTTGTCGTCTTCCTTCTCGTCGTCCTGGGCTTCCTTGCCGTAGATGGCCAGCCAGCCCGGCTTCACCAGCACCTTGCCGTCGGTGCGGAAGGGGTACTTCCTGCCGCCCTGCTCCACCGTGCTGATGCGCGTGGTCACCTGGTACTCGGCGCTCGGGAAGAACACCGACATGAAACGGCGCACCACGAAGTCGTAGAGCTTCTGCTCGGCATCGCTCAGGCCGCTGGGCGCCTGCAGCGTCGGGATGATCGCAAAGTGATCCGACACCTTGGCGTTGTCGAAGATGCGCTTGTTGGGCTTCACGTAGTTGCCGTCGACCGCCTGCTGGGCGAACGGCGCCAGGTGCTTCATGCCGCTGTTGGCGAGCATGCCCATGGTCTGCTTGACGACGGGCAGATAGTCTTCCGGCAGCGCGCGCGAATCGGTACGCGGATAGGTCAGCGCCTTGTGGCGCTCGTACAGGCTCTGCGCCAGCGCCAGCGTGGTCTTGGCCGAGAAGCCGAAGCGGCCGTTGGCCTCGCGCTGCAGCGAGGTCAGGTCGAACAGCATCGGCGAGGCTTGCGTGGTGGGCTTGCTCTCTTCCGTCACCGTGGCGGGCTTGCCGCGCGAGGCGTCGGCGATGGCGCGGGCGTCGTGCTCGTTCCACACGCGGTCGGCGCGCTGCTCGGGATCGGGTTCGCCGTTGGCCAGCAGCGGCGCGTTGGCCTTCTTCCAGTCGGGGTTGAACCACTTGCCCGGGTACTCGCCGGCCTCGGCCGCGAAGCTGCCGTGGATTTCCCAGTACTCGCGCGAGACGAACTTGCGGATCTGCTCCTCGCGCTCCACCACGACGGAAAGCGTGGGCGTCTGCACGCGGCCCACGGTCGTGAGGAAGAAGCCGCCGTCGCGCGAATTGAACGCCGTCATGGCGCGCGTGCCGTTGATGCCCACGAGCCAGTCGGCCTCGGAGCGCGAACGCGCGGCGTCGGCCAGGCCCTGCATCTGCTTCTCGGTGCGCAGCGCGTCGAAGCCGTCGCGGATCGCCTGCGGCGTCATCGACTGCAGCCACAGCCGTTTCACCGGCTTGTGCAGGCCCGACTTGCCGCCGGCGTACTGCTCGATCAGGCGGAAGATCAGCTCGCCCTCGCGGCCCGCGTCGCAGGCGTTGATGAGCTGCGTCACGTCCTTGCGCTTGGCCTGCTTGACCACGGCGTTCAGGCGCGTCTTGGTCTTGTCGACCGGCTTCAGGTCGAAGTGCGGCGGGATCACGGGGAGATTGGCAAAGCTCCACTTGCCCCGCTTGACGTCGAACTCCTCGGGCGCCTGGATCTCGACCAGGTGGCCCACGGCGCTGGTCACGACGTAGCTTTCGTTCTCGAAATGCTCGTCGTGCTTGTCGAATTTCCCTGCCACCGGCGTGAGGGCGCGGACGATGTCCTGTGCCACCGACGGTTTTTCTGCGATTACCAAAGTCTTTGTCATCTAAGGGCTCTCTATACTCTGCGGCTTCCCGCGTGTGCACACGCGCACACGCGCATGTGTGCATATTCAAACTAACAGACTTCGGCGATGCCTTCCAAATCCCCACTTTCCGCCGGCCGCGAAACGGAAGCCCCCCATCCCCCCGAGGGGGAGGCGCGGCTTGCCTCGGGGCGGCCCAGCGGCCGCCGCATCCAGATGCGGCGCTCGGATGTCCACGGCAACGGTGTCTTCGCCGTGCAGGACCTGGCCGAAGGCGAGACGCTGATCGAATACAAGGGCGAGGTCATCAGCTGGAAGGAGGCGCTGCGCCGCCATCCGCACGACCCGGCCCAGCCGAACCACACCTTCTACTTCCACATCGACGACGGGCGTGTGATCGACGGCAACGTCAAGGGCAACGATGCGCGCTGGATCAATCACTCGTGCGAACCGAATTGCGAAGCAGACGAAGTCGATGGGCGCGTTTATATCAAGGCGCTGCGAAACATCTCTGCGGGCGAAGAACTCAATTACGACTACGGCCTGATCATCGACGAGCCGTACACGCCGAAACTCCTGTCCGAATTTCCCTGCTGGTGCGGCTCGGAGCAGTGCCGCGGCACGCTGTTGACGCCCAAGGACGACGAGAAGAAAAAGAAGAAGAAAGCCAGGAAGGCCGAAAAGAAAAAGGCCGAGAAAAAAGAAGCGAAGAAGGCTGAAAAGAAGGCCGAGAAAAAAGCCGGCAAGAAATCGGAGAAAAAATCCGCGAAGAAGGACAAATCCGACAAGGATTGACCATGAGCAGCAGCACAACGGCCGACTGGTTCGAAGACCGGATCGCCGCGGCGGTTGCGCCGCTGCTGCCCGGCTTCGCCGTCGAGGCCGTGGCCGAAATCGATTCCACCAACACCGAGCTGATGCGCCGCGCGCGCGGCGGCCGTGTCGAGCCCGTGCTGCTCGTGGCCGAGCGCCAGACTGCGGGGCGCGGCCGCCTTGGGCGGCCCTGGCAGAGCGCGCAGCAGAACGAAGAGCCCGCGTCGCTGACCTTCTCTCTCGGCCTGCCGCTCGCGCCGGCCGACTGGTCGGGCCTGTCGCTGGCCGTCGGCGTTGCCGTGGCCGAAAGCCTCGACCCCTCGGGCGTTCACAAGACCGGCCTCAAGTGGCCCAACGACGTGTGGGTCGGCGACTGCAAGCTGGCCGGCATCCTCATCGAGACCGCGCTGCCGTCCACCGGCCGGCCGGATGCGTCGCGCTACCTCGTGATCGGCATCGGCATCAACATCGGCGCGCGCGAAGCCGATGGCATGCGCACGCCGCCGGCCTGGCTGCGCCAGTGGCGTCCCGAGGCCACCGCGCCCGAGGTGCTGCACGAACTGGCCGAGCCGCTGGTGCGCAGCGTGCTCGACTTCGAGGCCAGGGGCTTCGCGCCGTTCGCTGAGCGCTTTGCCGCACGCGACGTGCTGCGCGGCCGCGAAGTGGCGCTCAGCGACGGCACCGCCGGGCTGTGCGAAGGCGTGGCCTGGGGCGGCGAGCTGCAGGTGCGCACCGACGCCGGCCTGCAACTGGTCTCCAGCGACGAAGTCAGCGTGCGCCCTCGCGGCATGGGGTTCTGATCCGCATGAAGCTGCGCCTTTTGCTCGTCGTTCTGCTGATTGCCAACGCCGGCTATTT
This sequence comes from Variovorax sp. Varisp85, assembly GCF_047304045.1. Lineage (NCBI taxonomy): Bacteria > Pseudomonadati > Pseudomonadota > Betaproteobacteria > Burkholderiales > Comamonadaceae > Variovorax > Variovorax sp. Varisp85. The sequence continues at coordinate 43,029 of NZ_JBGLYN010000018.1, read as the reverse complement.
CCTGTGGGCGCGCGGCGATCTCGCCGGCTTCGGCCTGGCGCCCGCCGCGCTCAGCGAACGCGAGCCGCAGCGCGTGGCGCGGCAGATCCATCCTGAATGGCTGCAGATCCGCAAGGAAGCCAGAACCGGCGCGCCGACGCCCTGATCCAGCGGGTCAGGAGGGCGTCTCGCTCTCGAAGCGCACCGTGAACAGCGCGCCCGGCGGCTGCTTGCCGGGATGCGCATCCTCCAGCTTCACCTGCGCGCGATGCTGGTTCGCGATCTCCAGCACGATCGGCAGCCCCAGCCCCGAGCCGTCGGCCTCGTTGCCGAGCACGCGGTAGAAGGGCTCGAACACCAGCTCGCGGTCGCTCTCGGCGATGCCTGGGCCGTTGTCTTCCACCTGCAGCAGCAGCACGTGGCCGAAGGGGTCGGCCAGCACGCGCACGGTGATCAGTCCCGGGCGCTGCGGCGTCGAGGGCGTGTAGTTGATCGCGTTGTCGACGAGGTTGCGCACCAGCTCCTTCAGCAGCGTCGCGTTGCCGTCGAACACCACGCCCGGCGCCCCGGCCTCGGCGCCGTCGTAGCCCAGGTCGATGCGCTTCTCGATCGCGCGCGGCACGGCCTCGCGCACCACCTCGATGGTGAGCCGCGCCAGGTCGCAGGGCTGGTGGTGCGCGTTGGCGCTGTTGCCCTCGGCGCGAGCCAGCGACAGCAGCTGGTTCACGGTGTGCGTGGCGCGCTTGCTCGCACGGCCGATCTGCTTGAGCGACTGCTTCAGTTCGTCGGCATTGGCGCCTTCGCGCTGCGCCAGGTCGGCCTGCATGCGCAGGCCTGCCAGCGGCGTTTTCAACTGATGCGCCGCGTCGGCCAGGAATCGCTTCTGCGTGCCGATCGAATCGTTGAGCTTGTCCAGCAGCTCGTTGACCGAGGACACCAGCGGCACCACTTCCTGCGGCACCGACGATTCGTCGAGCGGGCTCAGGTCGCCCGGGCGCCGCTCGCGGATGCGCGCCTCCACCACCGACAGCGGCTTGATGCCGCGCACCAGCGCCAGCCAGATCAGCAACACCGCCAGCGGCAGGATCGCGAACTGCGGCAGCAGCACGCCCTTGATGATCTCGGCCGCGAGCACCGACTGCTTCTCGCGCGTCTCGGCCAGCTGCAGCAGCGAGGGCGGCACGTCCTCGGCGCCGCTGGCGATCCACAGGGAGGCCACGCGCACCGGCTTGCCGTGCACGTCGCTGTTGTGCAGGAACACCTGGCCGGGCGGCAGCGGCTCGTCGAGCCCGGGCAGCGGAATGTCGCGCTCGCCGCTCAGCAGCGTGTCGTGCCCGTCGAACAGCTGGTAGTACACGTGGCCTGTGTCGTCGGCCCGCAGGATCTCGCGCGCCGACTGCGACAGCGCGAACTGCGTGTGCCCGTCCTTCACCGTCACCAGCTCGGCCAGGGCCTTCACGTTGTGCTCGAGCGCGCGGTCGAAGGGCGCGTTGGCAATGCCCTGCGCCACCAGCCACGTGACGCCGATGCTCACGGGCACCAGCAGCAGAAGCGGCGTGAGCATCCAGTCGAGGATCTCGCCGAACAGGGAGCGCTGCGCGCGCTGGAAAAGCTTCACCGGGCTTGCCCCAAGGCTTCGCGCTTGGCAAGGAGCATCAGGGCTGGATCTTCTCGAGGCAGTAGCCCAGCCCGCGCACCGTCGCGATGCGCACGGGACCCTTCTCGATCTTCTTGCGCAGGCGGTGGATGTAGACCTCGATGGCGTTGAGGCTCACCTCCTCGCCCCATTCGCACAGGCGGTCGACCAGCTGGTCCTTGCTCACCAGCCGGCCGGCGCGCTGCAGCAGCACTTCGAGCAGGCCGAGTTCGCGTGCCGACAGCTCGATCATCTTGCCGTCGATGGTCGCCACGCGGCCGGCCTGGTCGTAGACCAGCGGGCCGTGGCGGATCGTGTTGCTGGTGGTGCCCATGCCGCGCCGGGTGAGGGCGCGTACGCGCGCCTCGAGTTCCTGCAGGCTGAAGGGCTTGGCCATGTAGTCGTCGGCGCCGTGGTCCAGGCCCTTGACGCGTTCCTCCACGCTGTCGGCCGCCGTGAGCACCAGCACCGGCAGCTGCGAGCCGCGCGCGCGCAGGCGCTTGAGGATCTCGATGCCGTGCAGGTTGGGCAGCCCGAGATCAAGGATCAGCAGGTCGAATTCGTCGTGCGTCATGAGGGCGGTGTCGGCCTGCGAGCCGTTCGCCACGTGGTCGACCGCCGCGCCCGAGGTGCGCAGGCTGCGCAGCAGGGCATCGGCCAGCACCTGGTCGTCTTCGGCAATCAGAATCCGCATATGCGCCACCTCCGGCTGTGTCGGCGCCCCTTGGCGCGCGTTGGTCTCCGCCTAGGAGTCTAGCCCGCCGTATAGGCTTCGAGTCCGATGGTTACCACGGTGGCAATGTCGTTTCCCACGCTGGCGCGGAACTCGCCTTCGGCCTGCGTCACCGCACTGCGGAAGGCGTCGAGCCAGGCCAGGCCGTCGGCCGTGAACAGCACGCGCCGCGCCCGCGCGTCCAGCGGGTCGGGCCCGCGCGTCACCAGCCCCCAGGCTTCGCACTGGTCGACCAGCGCGCCCATGGCCTGCTTGGTCATGCCGGCGCGCTCTGCCAGTTCGGTCAGGCGCGAGCCTTCGCGTGCCAGATGGCGCGTGATGTGGATGTGTGCCGCACTCACCTGCGCGCGCGCCGCGAGGTTCGACAGTGCCAGCGGCACGCCGACGTCATGTGCCATCAGCTCCAGCACGCGCTCGTCGAAGCGGCGCATCGCGTGGCCCAGCAGGCGGCCCAGGTGGGTCTGGCGCCAGGCGTCGGGATCGGTCGGGAACGCGGCTTCGGACATGGCGCCAAATGGTAAAGCAAACTGACCAAAAAATGGGTTTACTCGAGTCAATGAACCCCTACACTACTGTTCAAGCATCCAGCCTGTAATTAAAAGCAGATGGATTGAAACCCAACACAAACCGTTGATATTCAAGGAGTTTCCACATGGACGCAGTCGTCAAGGGCGCAAGCATCTCGGTCGCCAACAGTGAAAAGGCCAAGGCCCTCCAGGCCGCACTGGCCCAGATCGAAAAGCAGTTCGGCAAGGGCACGATCATGCGGCTCGGCGAAGGCGAGGCGCTCGAAGACATCCAGGTGGTCTCCACCGGTTCGCTGGGCCTGGACATCGCGCTGGGCGTCGGCGGCCTGCCGCGCGGCCGCGTCATCGAGATCTACGGCCCTGAATCGTCGGGCAAGACCACGCTCACGCTGCAGGTCATCGCCGCCATGCAGAAGCAGGCCGGCACCTGCGCCTTCGTCGATGCCGAGCACGCGCTCGACGTGCAATACGCCCAGAAGCTCGGCGTGAACCTGTCCGACCTGCTCATCAGCCAGCCCGACACCGGCGAGCAGGCGCTCGAAATCGTCGACTCCCTGGTGCGCTCGGGCGCTGTTGACCTGATCGTGGTCGACTCCGTCGCCGCGCTCACGCCCAAGGCCGAAATCGAAGGCGAGATGGGCGACTCGCTGCCCGGCCTGCAGGCCCGCCTGATGAGCCAGGCGCTGCGCAAGCTCACCGCCACCATCAAGAAGACCAACTGCATGGTCATCTTCATCAACCAGATCCGCATGAAGATCGGCGTGATGTTCGGTTCGCCCGAAACCACCACCGGCGGCAATGCGCTGAAGTTCTACGCCTCGGTGCGCCTGGACATCCGCCGCATCGGCACCATCAAGAAGGGCGACGAGGCCATCGGCAACGAAACCAAGGTGAAGGTGGTGAAGAACAAGGTGTCGCCGCCGTTCAAGACGGCCGAGTTCGACATCCTGTTCGGCGAGGGCATCAGCCGCGAGGGCGAGATCATCGACATGGGCGTCACGGCCAAGATCGTCGACAAGTCGGGCGCCTGGTACGCCTACAACGGCGAGAAGATCGGCCAGGGCCGAGACAACGCCCGCGAGTTCCTGCGCGAGAACCCCGAGCTGTCGCGCGAGATCGAGAACAAGGTGCGCGAATCGCTGGGCATCCCGCTGCTGGCCGCCGATGCCGGCGCCACGCCCGAGAAGCCGCAGAAGGCCGCGAAGGCGGACAAGGCCGACAAGGGCGAGTAAGTACAGGCGCGGCTCCCCGGGGGCCGCGCGAGCGACCCCCGCATGGCATTCAACGCCCCGTCCCTCAAAGGCCGCGCACTGCGCCTGCTGAGCCAGCGCGAACATTCGCGCGCGGAACTGGAGCGCAAGCTGGCCAGGCATGAAGAAGAGCCCGGCACGCTGGCGAAGGCGCTCGACGAGCTGGCCGCAAAGGACTTCATCAGCGAGCCGCGCGTGGTGGCCTCGGTGCTCAACCAGCGCGCCGCCCGCTCGGGTGCGCTGCGCGTCAAGCAGGAACTGCAGGCCAAAGGCATCGCGCCCGAGGCCATTGCCGAGGCGGTGGCCGGGTTGCAAGACACCGAAGTCGAGCGCGCCACCGCCCTGTGGCGGCGCCGCTTCGACGCCCCGCCCGCCGATGCGAAGGAGCGGGCGAAGCAGATGCGGTTCCTGATGGCGCGGGGCTTTTCAGGTGCCGTCGTGTCGAAGGTGCTCAGGAGCGATTTCGATGAGGCCGGCGAATGACGCTGCGCAATCGTCCCGAGGCAGGCTGGATCAGTTCGCTTCGGGCACTTCGTCGAGCGAGGGCGTCTCGCTCTTGTGCGCGGCGATGTCGCGCACATTCTTCTGCACCGCGACCGCACCGAACAGGCTCAGCAGGAATGCCATGGCATAGAAGCCCTTCTCGCTGGCAGCCAGCGTGGCATTGAACAGGCCAACGGCGAGCAGGGCGACCGACAGCAGCAGCGAGATCCAGCACAGGCCGTAGTAGATGCCGGTCACGGTCGTGCCTTCGAGGCGGTCGCGCACGGTCTTCTGCAGCGACACGGCGGAGAACAGGCCGTACATCAGGATGGTGAAGTAGTAGCCCTTCTCGTTGAGCTGCATGGAGGCGTTCCACAGCCCGATCAGGTAGACGATGGCGCCGATGAGCAGCGCGGCCCAGGAAGCGGCGACGAATGCCGCGGTCGGCTTCTGGAATTTGATGGCCATGGAATCCTCCTCGTGTAGATGGGTGCGCGATTATGGTGTGGAGCGCCAATGGCATGATCCACCGCGCGCCGGCAGCTCGCACTGCAGCCCACAAGAAGGACCGGCCGTCACTTTTGGAGGAGCTTTTCCGTGTCACCTGAGCCCATCGGCCAGCCGTCTCTCGTTCGCACCGGCGCCAAGGCCGGCCTTTCCTTCGCCGGCTCCGTGATCAAGGGCAGTCTCCTCGGCCTGATTCTGGGCGGCGGCGTTTTCTTCTTCTATCTGGGCCAACTGCACGGGCCGGGCAACACGGCGGCGCGTGCCGGTGGGGCTGGCGCCATCCTTGCGCTCGTCACCTCGCCGCCGCTGCTGGTGGCCGTTTTGCTGCTGCTGTTCGTGGCCGTCTACGCGATGCTCGGCGTGCAGCAGGGCCGCGCGCGTGCAATGCAGCACCTGGTCGCGGCGCGTGGCGAGGCGGTGTCGCAGCGGCTCGGCGGCGCGATTGCCGGGCGCATCGAGGCGATGCCGCGTGCCCACGGCACCCTGCAGCGCGCAGCCGAATGGCTGTCGATCGATGCCTTGAGCAAGCAGCTCGCGCCGGTGCTGGGCGAGGGCAGGGCGGTGCGTTCGGTGGTGAGCTTCGTGCTCGACCGGCTGCCGCTGAGCGAGATGCTCGCCGAGTGGCAGCAAAGCCGCGCCGAGCATGGCGAGCCGCCGGTGGGCGAGGGCGCTGCGCAGGACCCGGCCCTGCGTGCCTTGCTCACGCGCCGCATCCGCGAGACGCTGCAGGACATGGCGACACCCTCGCGCAAGCCGCTCTACATCGCGCTGGGCGCGCACGCGGCGCTGCTGGGCGTTGGACTCTGGCTGGTGAACTGACGAGGAAGCGCGGCGCTCAGAGCGCCAGCATCAGCTTCAGGTTCTGCACCGCGGCGCCGCTGGCGCCCTTGCCGAGGTTGTCGAGGCGGGCGATCACCACGGCATGGCGGTGGTCTTCGTTCGGGAACACGCGGATCTCGAGCTCGTTGGTGTCGTTGAGCGCCAACGCATCGAGCTTGCCGTCCTCGGTGGGCGGCAGCACCTTCACGAATTTTTCGGGCGTGTTGCTGCGCGCGTAATGCGCGGCCAGCGCGTCCTGCAGGTCGCCGGCCTTCGGCTTGCCCGGGAGCAGGTCGAGGTGCAGCGGCAGTTGCACCAGCATGCCCTGCTTGAAGTTGCCCACCGACGGGATGAAGACCGGCCGGCGGGTGAGGCCGGTGTAGGTCATGATTTCGGGGATGTGCTTGTGCTTCAGGCCCAGCGCGTAGGTCTCGAACAGCGGGGCTTCGCCCTTTTCATGAGCCTCGATCATGGTCCGGCCGCCGCCCGAGTAGCCGCTCACCGATGGCAGCGAGATCGGGAAATCGGCGGGCAGCAGGCCCGCGTCGACCAGCGGACGCACCATGGCGATGGCGCCGGTGGCGTAGCAGCCCGGGTTGCCGACGCGCTCGGCCTTGGCCACGGCCTGCCAGTGGCCTTCCACCAGTTCGGGGAAGCCGAACACCCAACCCGGGGCGATGCGGTGCGCCGTGGAGGCGTCGATGATCTTGGGCTTCCTGCCGGGCAGCTGATCGATCAGTGCGACCGATTCGCGCGCCGCGTCGTCGTGCAGGCACAGCACCACCAGGTCGACGCCGGCCATCAGGTCGCGCTTGGCATTGGCGTCTTTTCGCAGCTCGGGCGCGATGCTCACGAGTTCGATCTGCGGCATCGCCTGGAGCCGTTCGCGAATCTGCAGGCCGGTGGTACCGGCTTCGCCGTCGATGAAAACCTTGGCCATGATGGAGTGTGCTCGGGTGGCTAGAAGAAAGTACGTATTGACCGCAAACCCGCGTACGGTATTGGTGCGGCGCACCATGATACAGTCCGCGGTTGTTCGCCGCCCCCAGCCGTCAGGCTGCCGTCGCCCGCGAGCAACAGAGCCAACGAAGCCTCAGACCCCAGATCTCCTGTTCTCAACCTCCTCCTTCCGAGAGACATCCCTCATGAAGATTCACGAGTACCAAGGCAAGGAAATCCTTGCCAAGTTCGGCGTGCCGGTGCCGCGCGGCATCCCGGCCTATACGGTTCAGGAGGCTGTCGAAGCCGCCCAGAAACTTGGAGGCCCGGTCTGGGTCGTCAAGGCCCAGATCCACGCGGGTGGCCGCGGCAAGGGCGGCGGCGTCAAAGTCGCCAAGTCCATCGAAGACGTCAAGAAGCTCGCCGGCGAAATCCTCGGCATGCAGCTCAAGACGCACCAGACCGGCCCCGAAGGCCAGAAGGTCCGCCGCCTCTACATCGAAGACGGCGCCGACATCAACAAGGAATACTACGTCTCGGCCGTGACCGACCGCGCCACCCAGAAGGTGGCCTTCATCGCTTCGAGCGAAGGCGGCATGGACATCGAGGAAGTGGCCCACTCCTCGCCCGAGAAGATCATCACCGTGTTCGCAGACCCCGAAAAGGGCCTGACCGACGAACAGGCCAAGCAGATCGCCGACGGCATCGGCATGCCCGCCGATTCGACCGCCCAGACGGTCGACATCCTCAAGAAGCTCTACACCTGCTACATGGAGACGGACGCCTCGCTGGTCGAGATCAACCCGCTCAACCGTGACAGCAAGGGCAAGGTCATGGCGCTGGACGCCAAGTTCAACTTCGACAGCAACGCGCTGTTCCGCCACCCCGAAATCGTGGCCCTGCGCGACCTTGACGAAGAAGACGCGGCCGAAGTGGAAGCCTCGAAGTTCGACCTCGCCTACATCAGCCTCGACGGCAACATCGGCTGCCTGGTGAACGGTGCCGGCCTGGCCATGGCCACCATGGACACCATCAAGCTGTTCGGCGGCGAGCCGGCCAACTTCCTGGACGTGGGCGGCGGCGCCACCCCCGAGAAGGTCACCGAAGCCTTCAAGATCATGCTGAAGAACAAGAACGTGGAAGCCATCCTCGTGAACATCTTCGGCGGCATCATGAAGTGCGACACCATCGCCACCGGCGTGATCGCAGCCTGCAAGGCCGTGAACCTGCAAGTGCCGCTGGTCGTTCGCATGAAGGGCACCAACGAAGTCGAAGGCAAGAAGCTGCTGGCCGATTCGGGCCTGCCGATCATCAGCGCCGACACCATGGCGGAAGCGGCCCAGAAGGTCGTGGCAGCAGTCAAGAAGGCCTAAGGAACAAGTCATGTCGATCTACATCAACAAAGACACCAAAGTCATCACGCAAGGCATCACCGGCAAGACCGGCCAGTTCCACACCGAAAAGTGCCAGGAATACGCGAACGGCAAGAACGCCTTCGTGGCGGGCGTGAACCCGAAGAAGGCCGGCGAGTCGATCTTCAACATCCCGATCTTCGGTTCGGTGAAGGAAGCTGCTTCGCAGACCGGCGCCACCGTGTCGGTGATCTACGTGCCGCCGGCAGGCGCCGCGGCCGCCATCTGGGAAGCCGTCGAGGCCGACCTGGACCTGGCGATCTGCATCACCGAAGGCATTCCCGTTCGCGACATGCTCGAAGTGCGCAACAAGATGAAGGCCAAGGAAGCGGCCGGCGGCAAGAAGACGCTGCTGCTGGGCCCGAACTGCCCCGGCCTGATCACGCCCGACGAAATCAAGATCGGCATCATGCCCGGCCACATCCACCGCAAGGGCCGCATCGGCGTGGTCTCCCGTTCGGGCACGCTGACGTACGAAGCCGTGGCTCAACTGACCGAAATCGGCCTGGGCCAATCGTCGGCAGTCGGCATCGGCGGCGACCCGATCAACGGCCTGAAGCACATCGACGTGATGAAGGCCTTCAACGACGATCCGGACACCGACGCGGTCATCATGATCGGCGAAATCGGCGGCCCCGACGAAGCTGACGCAGCCCGCTGGTGCAAGGAACACATGAAGAAGCCGGTCGTCGGCTTCATCGCCGGTGTCACCGCCCCTCCCGGCAAGCGCATGGGCCACGCCGGCGCGCTGATCTCGGGCGGTGCCGACACGGCCGATGCCAAGCTGGCCATCATGGAAGAATGCGGCTTCACCGTGACGCGCAACTTCTCGGAACTGGCCAAGCTGCTCAAGGCGCAGCTCTAAGAGACGGCCCCGCGACACCGGCCGCAGAGCCGGGTCATGAGAGGACCACGCAGAAACAGAAAAGCGCCCGCACTCGATTGCGGGCGCTTTTTTCAATAAAACACAGTGGGATCAGAGACATGGAAATTCTTCAAAGCACCGATTTCTGGCTGGGTCTGCTCAAGATCGTCTGGATCAACATCATCCTGTCGGGGGACAACGCGGTGGTGATCGCCATGGCGGCGCGGTCGTTGCCGCCGGCGCAGCAGAAAAAGGCCGTGCTCTTCGGCTCGGGCGCGGCCGTGGTGCTGCGTATCGTGCTCACGGTGGTGGCAGCCAAGCTGCTCGCCCTGCCTTACCTGCAGATCATCGGCGGCCTGCTGCTGCTGTGGATCGGCCTGCAGCTGCTGAGCGAGGAAGACGAGGGCGAGGGCGAGTCCAAGGAATACGGCAGCATGATGGCCGCGGTGCGCACCATCCTGCTGGCCGACCTGGTGATGAGCCTGGACAACGTGATTGCCGTCGCGGCCGCCGCGCAGGGCAGCATGGTGCTGCTGGTCCTCGGCCTGGCGATCAGCATTCCCTTGGTGATTTTCGGCAGCACGCTCATGATCAAGCTCATGGAACGCTTCCCGATCATCGTCATGCTGGGTGCTGCGCTGATCGGCTGGGTCGGCGGCGAAACCATCGTGCAAGACGCGATCCTGCGCGACACGCTGGCGGCCAATCCCTGGTTGCACTACGCGGCGGCTGCTGCCGGTGCGGTGTTCGTCGTGGCTGGCGGCCGCTTGCTGCAACGGCGCGCACGTGCCGCTGCTCATTGAGTTTCCAAGAAGTCAGTACTGACAAACCATGGCGAGTGTCGGCGTTTCCATGTTCTCCACTCGCCCCGCGCTGACCTGGGAATTCGCCTCCCTGACCGACGTCGGGCGAACGCGCGCCCATAACGAGGACGCCGTGCACGTGGACCCCGCCCTCGGGCTGGCCTTGCTGGCCGACGGCATGGGCGGCTACAAGGGCGGCGAAGTGGCCAGCGCGATGGCCGTCTCCCGGATGCACGCCAGCTTCGGCCGCTGGTTCACCCAGGCCGGGATGCAGGCGCCTGCCCGCGTGGTCCGGCGGGCGCTGCAGGCAGCCACGGACGAGGCCAACGGCTCAATCCTGCATGCCGGCACGACCAACCCCGAACTGCAGGGCATGGGAACGACCCTGGTGCTGGCGGCATTCCGGCCGCAGCGCGTGGTGGTCGGCCACATCGGCGACTCGCGGTGCTACCGCGTGCGCAACAACAAGCTGGAACTGCTCACGCGTGATCACTCGCTGCGCCAGCAGCAGCTCGACGCCGGCGCCATCACCGCCGAGGAAGCCCTGAATTCGCCCACGCGCAACCTGGTGACCCGCGCCGTGGGCGTGGAGGCCCAGGTCTTGCTGGAAATGCACGAACACAGCGCAAGACCGGGCGATCTCTATATGCTCTGCTCCGACGGGCTCAGCGAGATGGTTTCGGACGAGCAGCTTTTCACGCTTCTAGGACACGATGTCGGGCTTCAGAAAAAAGCATCACTTTTGGTTGAAATTGCCAACGAGAATGGCGGACGGGACAACATCTCTGTTGTCCTGGCCAGCGCGAGCGTTGCATAGGCGCCTCGCACGGCCAGGTGGCAGGCTCCGGCGGCATCACGCCGATGCGCTTGTCGTCTTTCAAGCTTTGGATACCGGGGGGCGGCAATGCCGAGGATGATCATTTCGGTCGATGGCGTTGTCATCGGGCAAGTGGCGCTTGCCAAGGAGCGCACGACACTGGGACGCCGTGCCTACAACGACATCGTGATCGACAATCTGGCGGTCAGCGGCGAACACGCCGTGCTGCACATGAGCGGTGGCGAAGTCGAAATTGAAGATCTCAACAGCACCAACGGCACCTACGTCAATGCGCTCGCCATCCAGAAGCAGGCGCTCAAGGACAACGATGTCGTCGAGGTCGGCGGCTGCCGCATCCATTTCCGCGCGCGCAGCAACCTGGCCGTCAGCGCCAGCTCGGTCCGCACCGCATCGGCCGAGTTCCTGTCGGGGAACATGCCCCTGTCGTCGGCACCCACGGAATCGGGCGCGCTGGTCGAACTCGGCGTTCCGGTGCTGCGCGTGCTCTCCGGCGCCAACGAGGGGCAGGACGTCGCGCTGCAGAAGGTCGTCACCACCATCGGCAAGCCCGGTGTCGCGGTGGCGGTGGTCACGCGCCGGCGCACGGGCTACGTGGCCGCGGGTGTCGAAGGACGCGTCATGCTCAACGGCCAGCAACTGGGGGCCGAGGCGGTCGCGCTGCAGGAGCACGACGTGCTCGAGCTCGGCGGTGCCACACGCATGCAGTTCGTGCGCATCTGAGCCGCTTTTTCTTCCGGCCTGTTGCGGCAAAGCCCATACGAGTGCAGCGCCGTGAGAGGGCTTCGACGGCACTGGCCGCGTATCGCCATCACGTTGCTGCCGGTGCTGTTGGCGCTGGCGCATGCCACCGGCGCGTGGCAGCTGAGCGCACTCGAACGCCTTGATCGGCTGATCTACGACATCCGCCTGCGTGCCACCATGCCGGGCACGTTCGATGCGCGCGTCGTGATCGTCGACGTCGACGACGCCAGCCTGGCACGCCAGGGGCAGTGGCCCTGGGCGCGCGACAAGATCGCCCGTCTCACCACGGAACTGATGGCCCGCCAGCAGGCGGCCGTGCTCGGTTTCGACGTCATGTTCCTCGAACCGGACCGCAGCTCCGGCCTCGACAGGCTGCGGGAAATCGCCAGCGGGCCGCTGGGCGGCATGCCGGGCCTGGCCGCCGAGGTCGAGCGGCTTGCACCCTCGCTCGATCACGATGCCACGCTCGCCGCGGCGCTCGAAGGCCAGCGCGTGGCGCTGGGCTACTACTTCACGCGGACCGAGACGCCGAGCGCCAAGGGACAGCTGCCTCCTGCCCCCTCGTTGCCGGAGGGGGCGTTCCCCCCGCGCGGCATTTACGCCACCAACTGGAATGGCTTCGGAGCCAGCCTGCCGGCGCTGGCGCAGGCCGCGCCCATTGCGGGATTCCTGAATACGCTGGTTGGCGCCACCGGCGACGGCGTCATTCGCAGCGTGCCGCTCATCGCCCGCTACGAGGGCGACAAGGCGCAGCCGGGCTACTACGAATCGCTCGCGCTCGCGGTCTACCGCCTCGCAAACGGATTGCCGCCCGTGCAGCCCGCCTTTGCGCCCGGCGGCGCCAAGCCGCAGCTCGAATCGCTGCGAGTGGGCCCCCTGCGCATACCGGTCGACGCAACGGGCAGCATGCAGGTGCCGTTCCGCGGCCCCGGCGGTGCCGGCGGCGGGTCGTTCCGCTATGTGTCCGCCGCCGACGTGCTCGAGGGCCGGCTCGGGCCGGGCGAACTGAAGGGCAAGATCGTGCTCGTGGGCGCCACCGCCCCAGGCCTGCAAGACCTGCGCGCCACGCCGGTCGAGGCCGCATTTCCGGGCGTGGAAGTGCATGCCAACATCGTCTCCGGCCTGCTCGACCATCGGCTGCTCAGCGTGCCCGACTACGCCTCGGGCTACGAGACGCTGATGGTCGCCGTGACGGGGCTCGTGCTGGCCTTCGGGCTGTCGCTGCTGCCGGCGCCGCGCGCCGTGTTGCTGGCCGCGGGGGCGATCGCCGTGCTGATCGGCCTCAACACCTGGCTGTACGCGAGCCACGGCCTCGTGCTGCCGCTGGCGTCGGCCCTGGCCATGACGGCGCTTGCCTTCGCGCTCAACATGAGCTGGGGCTACCTCGTCGAATCGCGCGCGCGGCGCGGCCTGGTACGGCTTTTCGGCACCTACGTGCCGCCCCAGCTCGTCAACGAAATGATGGCGCACCCCGACCGCTACAGCATGCGCGCCGAGAGCAAGCCCATGACCGTCATGTTCTGCGACATGCGCGACTTCACCCGCCTGTCGGAGCAGATGGCCCCGGCCGAGCTGCAGGCCTTTCTCAACACCGTCTTCAGCCGGCTCACCAACGTCATCAGCGCCCACCGCGGCACCGTCGACAAGTACATGGGCGACTGCGTCATGGCCTTCTGGGGCGCGCCCATCGACACGCCCGACCACGCCACCCTCGCCGTGCGCGCCGCGCTCGACATGGCCGATGCCGTGCACGACATCAACCGCATCCACCGCGCCAGCGGCCGCCCCGAGATCAGCGTGGGCATCGGCATCAACAGCGGCGTGATGAGCGTGGGCGACATGGGCTCCACCGCGCGCCGCAGCTATACCGTGGTCGGCGATGCGGTCAACCTCGCATCCCGCCTCGAGGGCCTGAGTGGGCACTACGGAATGGAAATCGTCGCCAGCGGCGCCACCCGCGAGCTGGCGCCCGGCTACATCTGGCAAGAGCTCGACAGCGTGCTCGTCAAAGGCAAGGCACAAGCCGTTGCCGTTTTTACGCCCCTGGCCGCGCACACGCCCGAAGCGGCGAAAGAGACTCAGCAGTTGCTCGACCGCTGGAGCGAAGTGCTCGCGGCTTACCGCCGGCAGGACTGGGCGGTGGGCCGAAACTTGCTGGCTCCCCTGCTCGCCGCGGACGCAAAAAAAGTCCTTTACCAGCTCTACGCCCAGCGTTTAGCCTCAATGGCGTTGCGCCCGCAGGACCCTGATTGGGACGGTGCAACCCGGTTCGAAACCAAATGACGGCAGACACATACGAGGGGTCTCTCACAATGCAGGTTCGTGTGCTGGGTTGCTCGGGCGCCATCGCCAAAGACTGCCGCACCACCTCGTTCCTGGTCGACACGGACCTGCTCGTCGATGCGGGCACCGGTGTCGGCGACCTTACGCTCGATGAGATGGCCCGCATCGACGACGTCGTGCTCACGCACAGCCACCTCGACCACATCGCCGCCCTGCCGCTGATGCTCGACGCCGTCGGCAGCCGCCGCACCCGGCCCCTGCGCGTGCATGCGCTGCGCGCCACCATCGAGGCGCTGCGCACGCACGTGTTCAACAACGTCATCTGGCCGAATTTCGAGAGCATTCCCAGCGCCGAGGCGCCCTTCGTGAGCTTTCACGACATCGCGGTGGGGCAGATGCTGCACCTGGGGAGCCGCGAGCCCAAGCTCGTCGAGGTGCTGCCGGCGGTTCATACGGTGCCGGCCTGCGGCTTTGCCGTGCGGCGGGCCGAAGGCGGCGCCCACTGGGTCTTCAGCGGCGACACAGAGCGCAACGCGCCGTTCTGGGAGCGCGTGAACGCGATCGACGTGGCGATGCTGGTGATTGAAACGGCCTTCAGCAGCCGAGAACAAGCGCTGGCCGAGCGCAGCCTGCATCTGTCGCCTGCGGTGCTGGCCGATGAGCTGATGCACATCGAGCCGGGGAAGCAATACCCGATCTACATCACGCACACCAAGCCGGCGGAGACGGACGAGATCATGAGCCAGATCGAGGCGCTGGCGGTCGAGCAGGTGGCGGGGTTGGCGCAGCGGGATATTCGCTGGTTGAAGGCGGATGGGGTGCTGACTTTCTGACCGCCAGGGGTGCGGGGCATGACAAATTTGTCACTCCGGTAGCATCTCGAAGCAAGTTGTGTCACATGGTGTAACGCTGAAGTGAGCGAAGGTGACGGGTTCGGTCAGTTGAGGGCCCTGCGAACGGGTGGCACGGATGCTGCGGAAGGTACCTCGCTCCGGGCAGGTTCCCGGGCGTAACAACCAACCAACCTGGAGTTAGTGAATGAACCGTCGTTCCATCGCACGTAACGTGCAAAAGGGTTTCACCCTTATCGAATTGATGATCGTTGTGGCGATCATTGGTATTTTGGCTGCTGTGGCTCTGCCGGCGTATCAGGATTACACCGTGCGCGCACGCGTCTCTGAAGCTATGGTGCTCGCATCGGCTGCCAAGACGCTCGTGGGTGAAAACGCTGCTAATGCAGCGTCCGACCTCACGCTGGGCTTTGATTCCGCTTCCGTTTCGTCTACCAAGAACGTCGCCAGCATGTCGATTGGCAGTGCTGGTGCCATTTCTGTTGTTACGACAACCGCTGCAGGTGGTGTTACGTTGGTTTTGACTCCAACTTCCGATGGTCAGGCGCTGGCTGCAAATACGCCTCCGACCAAGCAGATCGTGTGGAAGTGCACAACTGCGGATACCACCAAGTTCAAGTACGTTCCGAGCGAATGCCGCCAATAACGGGCAGGCATTGACGGCTAATCATGAGGCCCGCGTTCGCGCGGGTTTTTTTTGTCCGGTGCAAAAATGATGATCGCAGGGAGAAGAGGTCAATGGGCAATTGCCGTGGTTGCGGTGCTGCTTTTTGTCTGGACACATCCCTACAACGGAATCCGCCATGACGGCATGCTGTACGTGGCCCAAGCCCTCAAACACGTCGACCCTGCGGTTTTCAATGGTGACCTGTTCTTCAAATACGGTTCGCAGGATTCTTTCAGCCTCTTTGGGCGAGCATATGCGTTCGCTGTCGTCGCCTTCGGTGTGGCCTGGTCTTCACTGGCCGGGGTGCTTGTAGGGCAAATTCTGTTCGTTGTTGCGGCGGGGCTTCTTGTCTGGCATGTATTGCCGGAAGACTCAAGGGCATTGGCGTGCTGCATCTTGGCTGTCACCGCCGGCACCTACGGTAGTTTGTCTCTGATCCATTTTGCGGAGCCTTTTCTAACGGCTCGCACTTATGCGGAAGTTCTGGTGATCTTCGGGCTGGCATTGATGGCTCGCAGACAACTGGTCGCTGCTTCCGTAGTTTGCGCGGCGGCGGCACTGCTCCATCCTTTGATGGCGCTGGCTGGAATGCTCTTGTGTTGGGCGCTTGCCGTGCAAAGACATCGGGGCTGGCTCTGGTTGATCGGGCTCAGTATTCCTGCGTTTGTTCTGGGCTATCTGGGCGTTGCACCGTTTGATCGTGCATTCCTCTTCTACGACGCCGAATGGCGGCAGCTTGTCGATAGACACAACTTCGTCTTCATGACGAGTTGGCCGCTCGCCAGTTGGCTGGCGCTGGTTGCGGATCTTGTACTACTTGGGGCTTTGGCGCTTCAACAGCGTGACGCACATTTCTCCACGTTGCTCAAAGCGCTCTTCCTGATAGCAATCCTCTGCGTGGGGGCGGCCCTACTTGGTAGCGATGTTCTCTCCAATGTGCTCATCACTTCGCTGCAGTTGTGGCGCGCGCAGTGGCTCGTCCATCTTGTAGCCTTGGTATTCTTGGCGCCAGAGCTTCTGCGTGCCTCGCGTGGTGTTCGGCAAGAGCAGCTGGCTGCGGCGCTTTTGGCCTACGCCGTACTGTTTCAGGATCTCATCACGGGAAGTCTGGCCATGCTGATGGGCCTTGTGCTTCTCTACGTCGGAGCACCCCGCGGTTGGCACGTGTCCCGGTTCACCCTGCGGATCTCCGCTGCATGCCTAGTGTTGGCGGCGGGTTATAACTGGTGGATGCAGGCTGGCCTCACGATTCGCATGGGCGAGTATTTGACCGGCGTTACTACATTAGGTGCCATCGACAAAGCCCGCATCTTTCTGCAGCAGGCGCCGGTGGGACCGCTACTCGTGGGGCTGGTCGCCATAGGACTGATCCGGTGTGTTCGGCATTCTCCGGTCGCCGTCAGCGCGATCTTAGTTGGGCTTCTGGCCTTCACCGGTGCCAACTGGGATCGTCGCCCCGAAATTGCCAAGATCGTCGAGAACACCCCTGTGCAAGGGCAGCATGTTTTTTCCGGCATCGTGCCGCCTGATGCCGAGGTCTATTGGCAAGGCGATGCATTGGCACCGTGGCTGTTGATGCACCGGCGCAGCTACGCGAGCGGTGTGCAGGCCGCGGGTCTAGTGTTCAACCGGGGGACCGCGATTGAACTGGACCGTCGAAGAGATGTGACCTCTGCGTTCGACATGCAGCGGGAGATCTGCGGTCTCCTTAACGCATTGCGAGATGACAAGGGCTCGTGCGAGCCCGATGTGTCGGGTCTGGAACTGACATGCGAAGCGGATCCGCTGCTCGGGTACATCGTGATGCCCACCAAGCTGGAGGGTTGGGTACTTGCTTCTTGGACACCCGGGGGAACAGATGCTGAACGCGAGAGCGGCATGAAAACGTACTACCTGTACAGCTGCGCCCAGCTCGTCGCGAAATCGAAAACCATCAATCACAAGGCTGTAGATGCAAGCTGATTCCTCATACGGTATTTCCTCTGCGGCGAGTCCTTCGGCGCTGTCTGTCGCGAAGGAGTTTGCAGGCTACTTTGCCGTATCGCTCGCGGGGCTTGCGGTAGATGCGACGGTGCTCCTAGTCTTGGTCTCGGGATGTGGATTGCCGGTTGTGCATTCATCCGTTGCCGCATTCATGGCCGGTCTCGCCGTGGTCTATCTGTGCTCCGTGAAGTTCGTATTTGCGAAACGGCGGGTTGCACAACCCGTCGTCGAGTTCTTCACATTCGCCATGTTGGGTGTCGCGGGCCTTCTTTTGACAATGCTCATCATGTATGTCGGCACGCAGCAACTGCATCTTGACTATCGGTGGACCAAGATCGTCGCGGCAGGCGCCAGCTTTGTCTGTAATTTCGCACTGCGCAAGCTGGTGCTTTTCTCGATGAGATGAGGGAGTGAATATGAACGAGATCAATGTTGTCGTGATCGGCGCGGGTCCGGCGGGGCTGACGGCTGCCTACGAACTCCAGCGCGCAGGGGTCAAGCGGGTCTGCGTGGTCGAGGCGGATACCCAAGTGGGGGGAATCTCCAAGACCGTCGAATACCGGGGCAACCGGATCGACATTGGAGGCCATCGGTTCTTCTCAAAATCCGATTGGGTGATGCAATGGTGGGCGTCCATTCTCCCCGTAGAGAAGGTGGAAGACGGTGTATCGCCCAGCTTTAAGTATCAAGGTCAGCAGAGAGAGGCATTGCCAGCGAACCTGGCGGAGGTCACTCCATCGGCGCGAGACGATGTAATGATGGTCCGGAATCGTCTCTCTCGGATCTATTTCAACGAGCGCTTCTTCGACTACCCCCTAAAGCTCAACGCGGGGAATCTGCGCAAGCTCGGCTGGGCAAAGACCGTCACTTTCGGGCTCAGTTACATCAAAGCCAAGGCAAGTCCCATCAAGCAGGAAGCCTCGTTGCAGGACTTCTTTATCAATCGCTTTGGCGAAAAGTTGTATCGCCAATTCTTCAAGGAATACACCGAAAAGGTCTGGGGCGTGCCATGCGGCGAAATCAGCGCGGCCTGGGGTGCTCAGCGCGTCAAGAGCCTCTCCGTCAGCAAGGCGCTGTGGCATGCGGCGAAATCGGCACTCGGCATGAACAGTGGTCAAGCTGAGCAGACCTCCCTGATCGAGTCGTTTGTCTATCCGAAACTCGGACCAGGACAGATGTGGGAAGAGGTCGCCAAGCGATTCGTGAGCAGTGGCGGGGTCCTGCTGATGAGGCATCGAGCACAACGTATTGAAATTTCCGAAGGCGCTGTTCGAGCGGTCGATGTAATTTCCCCCGACGGACAGCACCAGCGGCTCGATTGCACGCATGTCATATCCACCATGCCTATCAAGGACCTGGTGGCCGCATCGAAAGACGCCTGGCCGGCCGAAGTCACGGACATCGCCGCTCGCCTCGAGTATCGCGATTTCATGACAGTGGGACTTCTCTACCGGCGTGAGGATTTGCCTGTCGCACTGAACGACAACTGGATCTACATTCAGGAACCGGGTGTCAAAGTGGGGCGAGTGCAGGTCTTCAACAACTGGAGCCCTTACATGGTCAATGATCCAGATACGGTATGGCTTGGCCTCGAATTCTTCTGCAAGGAGGGAGATGAGTTGTGGTCAATGAGCGACGAGTCGCTCAAGCAACTCGCGCAGTCGGAGATGAAGCAGATTAAGTTGGTCAGCGCCTCGAAGGCCGTCGATGCCACGGTTCTCCGCGTTCCGAAGGCATATCCAGGCTATTTCGGCAAAGCCTACGAACAGTTCGATCAGGTTCAGTTGGCATTGGATGCCGTTCCAAATTTGTTTTTGGTCGGTCGCAATGGAATGCATCGATATAACAATCAGGATCACTCGATGCTGACGGCGAAGGAAGCTGCGCATCAGATCATCACCGGGAATGTCGACAAGAGTCGGCTGTGGGCCATCAACGTGGACGACGAGTACCATGAAGAGAAAGCGGCGCCGGAGGATAAATCAGTTTCTGCGGAGCTTGGGCTGGTTGGCGGAACACCAGCCTTGGGCGCTCAACGCTGATTGAAAATGTGGAGTATGCACTCGAGCCTTGGGCGAAGGTGCGGACTCAGACATGCAGCGAATGGAGGCTTGGCCGCACGCCTGGCGCTGAATGGTCTCGTGCTGCAAAGGTAAGTACTGATGCGCTCAATCACTGTCGGTTTTTTCGCATCCTTTGTGCTGCTGGTGTGTTGGCGTCAGTTGATTCCGGGGGGCTTCATTTTTTACCAAGGCATATTTTCAGCCGCTATTGGGGCGGTTGTTCAATGCTTAGTGCAGTACAAGAAACAACCGCAATCGCTCTACGTGAAGGATGCGATGGTGACCTTTCTACTGGTGTACGCCTTCGTGTTCACAATTCCAACGACTGTGGATCGCTCCTACTCCGTCAAAATGATCGAGCACGTCGCAGCGGCAGGAGGGGTTGTCTCAAAGGACGAGATTTCCTCAATGTTTCAGCGCTACTTCCGTGATGGTGGTGGCGTAGAACGGAGGCTGGAAGAGCAACTTGCGACAGGCACGATGCGAAAAGAGGGTGAAGGGGGCTACATCGCATCTTCCACAGGAAAATGGATGGCCGGCGCCTTTCGTGCGGTGGAGATGGTTTTCGCCTGCGGTTCACCGGAGTGACTAAGCGGCTGCAAATAATGGCGCCGAATTCCGACGCCCATGAGATTCGCCACCTCTATCCATCGAGAGCGACCACGCGTGGTCTTGAAATTACCTACCTGGCGTTGCCCGCGATCGTTTTTTCCCTGGGCTTTCTGGAGTGGTGGGTAAGCATTGCGGTTGTCCTTCTGCTGGGTGTCGGTTGTACCTTGCTCTTCATCGAGCGTCATGAGCAATCAGGCAACGCTTGGCCTACCTACGTAGGGGTGTGTGCGGCAGCGGCCGTTCTTCTTTTAGCTGGCTTCCCGACCGGACCCTTTGCTTGGGATTGGGTCAAGCATTGGGCTCTCGTCAATGCACTGGGAACAGAGCCGTGGCCCGTGGTGCTCGAGTTGAACGGTACCGCACAACATCTTCGCTTTTATCTGGGCGCCTATCTGGTGCCGTCCTTCTCGCACAAATTGCTGCCAAGCATCGACTTGCACTTTGCATTGGGGGCTTGGTTTTTCGGTGGATTTGCACTTGTGTTTCGCACGGTGTGCGCACTGGGCGCTACGAAATGGCAGTCCGTCGCCGCAGCAATGCTCTTGCTTGTGCTGGGTGGTGCCGACGCATTTGCCGAACACATCGCGCGAGCGATGCAGAGGCTTCCTGCTGCTCCGTGGTTGGGGATTCACTATGAGGCATGGGGGGCAAATGCCTTCCAACTGCCTATCGAGTTTTCGTCTTTTTTCACGGCACTGGTCTGGGTGCCGCATCAAAGCATCGCTACTTTCCTTGTGGGAGGTTTGATCCTTTTCAATGATCGAAAGGGCGGCTTTGGCGCGGCGGCGTTGGGCTATGGGCTTCTTTCCCTCTGGTCACCATACGGAATGATCGGTCTGCTACCGTTGATGCTCTTGTTGGCTTGGGAGAAACGCCGCGAATTGCTGGAATGGCGAACCTCGATCCAGGTGCTGGCTGGCGCAGTTGTCGCGCTTTGCATGGTGGACTATCTATCAACTGAACTGCCGTCCGGTGGTGCGTGTTTTTCTTGTCTTCCGAGTCGGCTTTATCTGATCCCGGATTTGTTCATTTTCCTGGCGATAGAACTAGCGGCGTTTGCATTGATTCTTCGTCAACGTATCGTTCAGGATATTGCTTGTTTGATTTCCCTTGGCACCCTGCTCGTCTTGCCGCTGTTGCACGGTCACACTCCTGACTTGGTCATGCGTGCGTCGATGGGCCCACTATTTGTATTAGGTGTTCGCTCTATTCAGACGATTTTCCAGAGGCCTCCAACTGGGCGGACTACTTTGCTCTTTGTGCTCGCCTTAGGTTTGTGCACACCGACAGCCGTGAGCGAAGCTATATATATACGGACCGGTGGGCTAGCGCATGCTGCCTTTGATTCGCGCGATCCTCTCGGGAAAAAATGGATTCGTACGGCGGCGACGAGGACGACTTACGATGTGCATGAATTCTTTGAGATATGCGGCTGGGAGTTCCTGCCTCAGTATTTCTCTAGGGAACAGCCTCACCTACTGCGCGGTTCCAAAAAATAGAGTCGACTGCATTCAGAGCAATTTTCTTAGAAGCTCATGCTAGTCTAGGTTGGCGGCGCTCTTCCAGTTGCGCAGCCGGCTTCTTATTCCACACGCCAAAGAAGATGCGGAGGGGCGTTGATTGCTGGGGCGGCTATCCCCGCGAATAGAATTCCGCCGCTATCGTCACTACTCGGTAGCGGACGTTGTACAAGTCGTATCTGTCGCGGGCTGGCAAGCTCTTGCTCGCCCCGTTTTCGCAATCACGACGATCCGTGTTTGTTGTGTCTTCGCAGTGCCCGAAATGTCATTGCGTTCGATCTTCAATGTGGCCGATTGAAAAACCGATCCGCTAGTCTGGGTGTAGCCCGACGGGTTGAACATGATGTACGCAGGGCTATTCTGCGCGGTCCCTTGCCCTGTTGCCGAGAAGTAGCTTGCCAATGCGCCCTGCTGGACGATGAGGACATCCGATCCGTCGAACTGCTGGTCGTTGTCGGTATCGACAAAAACAGTCCAGCCCGTCGCCCAGTCGTTGCCCGTGCGGGGGACCACAACCGCCTGTCGGCCACGCTTCATTGCCTCTCCTCGCGCGGCCCCCAGTGCAGCAACGAAAGAATTGGTTGCCGACGTGAGCTCTGAATTCCGCTGAAAGGCAACAAAGCTTGGTATGCCAATAACGAGCAATGTTGCTGCAATGGCGATCGTCACCATCAATTCAATAAGCGTGAAGCCGGATGTCCGGGGTGGGAGAGATGTCCTCATGGCCAGCACAGCCTGAATTTGGCATCTGTTGAGGAAATATTGCTGCAGGTCTTAACGCCGGTACTGCTCAAGCTAAGTGACCCGACAGCAGCATCGGCGACCGTTGGCGCAGCGGTGAGCTTGACGCATTGGGTGATCAACTGGCTGTCGCACGCAACAGCGGAAAGCCGGTAAGCCGGGCTGGAGGCGTTGTCTCCAGAATAGGCCTTGAACGTGTCTGCAGCAGCGGTCGGTGTAGTGACTCCCGACACGTCTGTAGTGAAGGCTAAGTAGGTGTTCCGTTGCGTCATGTACCTCTCTTGCTGCTGCATGAGTTCCAGCAGCGCAGTACGTGCCTGGGCCCGTCTCCCTTTCAACACGGAATCTCTGTACGAAGGATACGCAATGGACGCCAGGATGCCGACGATTGCCACCACGATCATCAATTCGATCAGGGTAAAGCCGCGCACCGACGCGCGTTTCTTGATGTTGGTCATATTCACGATCCGCGCTTCAGGTCCAGGTAGTTGTTGATCTGTCGCCAGCTCAGTCGTCCGGCGGTGATGATGACGCTCGTCTGCCCGTTGTTCCCCGGTCCGCCTGCGGCATTGCCAACACCGCCGGAGCCTTGCGCAATCGTCTGGCTGGTGATCTTCTTCTTGCGCCGGCCCGTGCTGTCGCTGATGCTCTCGACCGTGGACGCCACTTCGATCACCAGCGGCTGTCCCATGATGCCCACGGTCGATACGCTCCGGGTCCCGATGCCGGTGTCCACGTCGATGATGTATGAGTTGCCGCTCCCGCCGCTCACGCCACAAGCGGCAGCGCCGCCCGAGGTTCCGGGAATCAGGCTGCCGAAGACCAGCGTGCTGCCTGTCAGCAATGCCCCGCTGACCTGGCGTTCGGTGCTGGTGGCGTAGTCCATATACCAACCCGAACTCACAGTCGACGATGTCGTGAGGTCGCTCGTGGCACGGCCCCACGTGAAACTGGGCACGGTGATTGCGCCTGATGTGTCGATGCTGGCCGCCTTGAGACGTGCGCGTCCGCTGATGGCCCCGCTACCGACGGGCGTGGCGTCGGCAACGGTTGTGCCGTCGTCGTACAGCACATAGAACGAGTTCTGCGCCGTCGATGATCGGTCATCTGTTTCCAGATACTTGCCGGTGCCGAAAGCCACCTGGACCGCGTTGACGTTGTTCGTGGCAGCCACCAGCGTGGGGGCCATGCTGATCGGCTGCACGTTGCCCGCGCTGTCCTTGGCAACGAAGAGCGGATAGGGCGCGTTGCTGCTGCTGGCATTCTTGAACGCCGACAGGTTCGCCATGTTCCACTCGGAGGTGCCGTGGCTGCGGAAGTCGAGCTTCCACATGTTGCCGTGCAGGTCGCCCGCATAGATCTGCGCCACTTCACGGTTGCCGCCGGTCGCGATTGCCGCCTTGAAGTTCAGCACGCCGGTGGGCTTGGTCACGGCCAGCGTGGCGTTGAAGGGCAGCGCCACCTTGTAGTAGTTGCTGCCAAGGGTCCATGCAGTCTCGGGCGCCTTCGACAGGTCGAGCAGGAACAACGCGGGATTGCCGGTGCTGTAGTTGTTGGCGGAGTTGACCTTCGTGTAGTTGTTGACACCGCTTGCCACCACCGCAAACCACTTGTAGGTCGCCGTCGTGGCCGTCGGTGCGCTGGTGCGCATCTTGAGAATCTGCGGCTGACCAACCACGAAGCCCATGTCTACGTCGTCGTCCTGCGTGAACTCCCACATCACCTTGCTTGCGCTGAAAGACGTCGGGTCGGTCACGTCGAGCGCAAACACACCGCGCCCGCCCGCGCCGGTGCCGGACACCAGCACCGTCTTCCAGTCGTCGGAGGTGCCGGCCGAGCCCACTTGCGCTTCTGCAACCACTGGCGGGCCATCGACATAGCTCTGGTGGTTCGACACATAGTTCGCGTCGGTGAGTGCAGCCAGCTTGGGCGTCATCCAGCTCGGGATGTAGCCAAACAGTTCGTCGCCCGTACCGGCGTTGAAGGCATGCAACATGCCGTCGTTGGCGCCCACGAACACGGCCGCGGTACGGTTGAGGTTGGCCGTCCTGAAGGCCGCATAGCTGCTGGAGTTGATGTTGTTGGCCGGTGCCCCCGAGTACACGACGCCCGAATTGATGATGTCGCCCAGCAGCTTGTTGTTGCGGCGCCGGAACGGCGATCCTTCCATGGCGTTGCTGCCGCGAAGGTAGTTCACGCGGTCGGAGCCCAGCGCGTCGGCGGTGGCTGAGGGCGTGATCTTGTTCAGGTCGGTTTGCTGGGCTGTGGTCAGCGAACCCCACAGGAACGAGCTGGCTTTGGGCACCGCATTGCCTGGCCGCCCGACGACGATGTTGCGCGAGGTTGCCGGCGCGGAAAGCAGAGCCAGGCGCGACGAGGCAGACCAGGTGGGCGTAGGTGAAATGCTGACGCTGCCGTTGGTGATCGTGATCGACTGGGCCAACAGGTCGCCGCTCCAGTCGCTGGTGTCGAAGGCGCCCTGGTAGACCGAGTTGCTCGTCTGCAGCGACTTGGACTGCACCGCGCTGCCGGCAATGCTGCGCGCGGAAGTGGAGGCCCGACTGAAGATGCTGTCGAACGCACTCAGCACGCTGCGCGCACTGCTCTGCAGGTAGTAGGTGCTGGCCTCGCCCGTACGGGCGCTGTCCTGCCAGACGTTGGCATCGACCGTGCCGTCCTGCCGCTTGAACGGGTTGCCGAAGGTGTTGAAGGGCTTGCTGCCGCTGTTCGCCGGATCCGATTCGAAGCCGCCGTACTTCGCCGACGTGAAGAACTGGTTGCGGTTGCGGCGGGTGGCATCGTCGTTTTGAGCGCCGTACTCGTTCACGTCGAAGAAGAAGCTCTTCACGCGCAGACCAGGGCGTTGCATGCTGGTCTGGGCAGTCCAGTCGGTGCCTCGGATATCGTGCGTATGCGCCCAGTACGAGTAACCGATGATCGCTTCGCCGCGTGGGTTGGTGTTGACGCTGGGGTTGCCCGTAGTGTGCTGCTGAACGTTCTGCCCGTCGAAATAGGTGGTGTCCACGCCTTTCTCGAAGTTCTGGGCTGCAGTCGTCCAGGTGGCCAGGTTTGGAATGTTGGCCGCCACGTTGGCAGCTGGGTAGCGGTTGCCATCGTGGGTGTTGATGTCGCCAATGACCACGATGTTGCTCTTCAGGCACGAGTAGTTGCTTGAGCTGGAGCGGCCATCGCCATACGGGTCGTTCCAGGTAGTGAACACCGGGTACCCGTCGTACATGGCCGTCGTCATGTTGCTAACGGCGATATCGCTTGGCTGCAGGCCCTGCAGATAGCGCAGCGACTCGTAGTAGAGCTCGCTGACCGGGTCGTACTTCTTGTACTGGCCGGCCACGCCGGTGCGTCCGAACTTGTTCAGGTAGTTGATGACGCCGCTCACTCCGAAGCCGGCGTTTGTGCCCGTCAGCGTGCTGCTATCGGGGTTGGCGGCAAAAACGCCGGTCGTCGCGTTCCACTCGGCCGCGGCGTTGCCGCCGGTTGGCGTGTTCTCGATGCCGTTGATGTCGTAGGTCTTGGCGCCGACGTATTTCATGGGCGCGCGCAGCACACCGCCATAGCGCCCGGGAGGGGTGTCGGCGCTGTTGGTCTGGTCGAGCAGGTAGCCGAAGGCGGACAGGCGCAATTGGTCGCTGTACTTCTGAACCGTGCCGGTCGGCTTGAAGTTGCCGCTGGGGTACTTGGTGCAGAAGGTGTAGTCGCGACTGTCGATCAGGTTGCCCGCAGCGTTCTTCTCGCAGACCTTGACGCGCGAATAGAAGAACCCGTCGCTGTTGAGGCCGGTGGCTGGCCGGGGAGTGGTATTGGAGGCGACCGAGTAGCAGGCCTTGACCGTGCCCGGCACCGGATCGGTGAATACGGCGTTGGTGCAGGCCGCACTGTTCGTGAACTGGCCGACCATCCAGCTCGTGCCGGCGCCATACCAGATCTCCATTGAACTCTTTTTGAAGTCGCACTTACCTCCCTCGTCGGCACACTTGACCGCCGCAGTCGGCCTGTTGCCGCTGAAGGGGAACGGCGCCGTTCCTGTCGAGTTGGTGCTCAGGTTGTAACTGCTCGTGTCGGTGCAACTTCCGGCCTTGCCCGTCCCGAAGTAGATCCGGTTCAAGGTGTTGGCCACCCAGATGTCGTTGGTGCCGGCCGCATTCACCATGCTTTGTGGCACCGCTCCCCAGTAGGTGCCGGCGCCGCCGCCATTTCGCGTCAATTGCTTGGCGGGAAAATTGGTGGAGTTCCACATGCAGATCGGATCGCCGTTGGGGAGCACGGCGCGCTGCAGGATGGTCAGGTCGGTGTTGTCGATATAGCGATCGCCACCCGACAGCGCCAGCCGCAGCATGTCGATGGCCGAGCTGCTGGCCCAGTTCAGGAAGTTGCCGCTGAAGCCGTCATCGCATTTGCGGTCGGTGCGCGTGTTGGTCAGGATGCGGTCGAAGCGCTTGTAGTCGGCGGCCGAAAGGCCGGTGGCCGGCGTCTCGGTGGGCGCGTTGTTGTACGAGTAGCAGGCTTTTGCATCGTAGTACCCGATGTACTCGTTCAGATTGCTGTACGTGTTGTCGGTGTCGCCGCCGGGCGTGTACTGCGCGCCCACGGTCGGGTACTCCACCGACAGCGCGAGCGCGAGTACCGGCTTGTCGCCGGACGTTGTGGCATAGAGCGGGTCGCTGGCCAGCGCGATGGCCTTGATGTTGGGTGCCGTGCTGGAGATGGCCGCAAAGGAAAGCGCGAGCGTCGCGGCCACCGCCGGAAAGGCAAGCCATGCCAGCGTGCGCGGACGCGCGAACCAGGGCCGGGATTTTGAGTTGGATTTCATGGAAGGCGGTTCGCTTCAGTCGCGATAGATGATCTGGACGACACCCTGGATGTCGGCCCGGGGGCCGAAGCCCATGGCCGTCACTCGATAGATGTAGCTGGTTGTGGCGCCCGAGATGTCGCGGTTGGCCGGGTCTTCGATCGGCTCGATCACGTAGCGCGGCGCCTTGACGGGCTGGATGCCGGTGGTGCCGGCTGGAAAGCTGCGTCCCGTGAAATCGCCGTACGCGGCTGTCTTGGCGCTGTTCGTCGCAGTGAAGTCGACGGAGAGCCAGGCGGGCTGGGCTGTCGTTTCGAGCGTGCACAGGCCCTTGCTGGTGCCGGAGCTGCCACAGCCGCTGACAAAGGCGTTGGTATTGGCCATGTTGGTGAACACAGCCCGGCGGTTGGAGGAGGAGGTATTCGGGCCGTGGATGTCGAACTCGGCATCCATCAGGGCGGCTTCGGCCGACTGCCAGGCCACCTGCATGTCCCGGTCATTCCGGGAGCTGCGCTCGCCCATGGTCGCGATCTGCGCCGCGCCCACGCCAAGGATCGACACGATCACCAGCAGCAGCAGCACGATGATCAGCGATACGCCGCGCTGGTCGACGGAACGGGAGGAAAGTGCGTGTCTCATGTCAGAGCCCCTGGTCGTTGCGCAGGTGGATCGTGAAGGTCAATGTCTGGCGCAGCCGCCCGTCCGGCGTGGGCTGGAAGACCGTGCCCGGATCGTTCGTGGCATCTGCGAAGGCGCTGCCGGCCGTACCGGTCGCGCTGCCCTTGGTCGGGCCGAATGGATAGAAGGTCTGCGTTTGCGAATCCTGAGCGGCGCCCTTAGCGCTGCGCAGCACCATGCCAATGCGCACGCTGCGCACCCGGCGCCAGTTCGCGTTGGTTGCGGTGCTGTTGCCGTCTACGACGATCTGATCGGCGCGCAAATAGGCATTCGGCACGTTCGGTGATGCCGCGCCCGCCGCCGTCACTGTCTTTGCCGTCACGCCATCGACCCCGTACAGCACCTGGAAATTCTCGACGCCCTGCACGATGGGGCTCGACAGCCATGCGCTGGTGGCCGAGTCGTAGTACGTGCACATGAGCGTGGGCTCGCCCTGGTTGACGCCGACGGAGAAGACGCTGGCCATCAGCGTGTCGCGCGCAGCGGTGGTGTTGATGTCCGCCACCGTCGCCGGCGCGTTGCCGGCGCAATCGATCATGGTCTTGTCAGCGTCTGTCGAGCTGACTGTCATGGTGTGGATCTGGGCCGGCTGGTAGCGCATGATGAGCACGTCGCTACCCGTCCCCGCCTCCGTCGCGGGCCGCGCGGTGGACGAGGTCAGCGGGCTGGTCAGGTTCACCTTGGCGTTGTTGAAGCCCATGATGCTCGGCGCCGGGTCGGTCGTCGTGGGTTGGCGGGGGGTTGCCGCAAAGAACACATCCCGGTAGCCGGTCTGCACGCCGATGCGCTGGATCATGTCCGCGGCGAACCGGCCGTTGTCGCGCAGTTGCGAGGCGGCATCGACCGTGGTGAAGCCGCGTCGGGCTACGGTCAGGGCGGACACGGCCGCCAGCACTACCACCAGGCCCACCGCCATCGCGACAAGCAGTTCGATCAGTGTCAGGCCGCGAATGGCGCGGCGGAGTGGAGTGGCGCTCACAGGGTGCTCCCGGGCGTGACCGGAAGAACGACGGAAGGTCGATCCGACGCCTGCTGGACTGTCGAATCCCCCGTCTTCAATGACGGGCGGCTCCAACCGATCTTGACGAGGATCGGGTCGGTGTTGTCGGTAGAGGTGCAGGACCATTGCGCGGTGCCGTCCGAAGCGAAAGGGGCCGTGTCGCGGCAGATGCTTACTCGAGCACCTGGCAGCGCATCGCTTACCCGCGCCAGCCAATCGGTGAGTTCGGCTTGTGCGACGGCTGCCTTGTCGGTTCCGCAGTTCTGGCCGATCGACAGGCAGTAAGACGCAGTGGGAGGCGCCAACGGGTTGGACGAGATCTCGCCGATCAGATAAGGATTGGCGGTGGCGAGCAGCGCCTGGTCCTTGTTGCCGCGCATCATTTCCGCGAGCTCGCGAGCGAGCACCACGGCCGTCGATTGCAGCCGTGCGTCGCGATTGGCCTGCAGCGATCCAGCCTGAAGGCCGACCATGCCGAGCAGGCCGAACGAGAGGACGACGATGGACACCAGCACTTCGACCAGCGTGAAGCCGGCACCGCGGCGAACGTTTCGGACGTGGCGAGACAAGGAGTTCATCGGGGGCAGGGCGCGGACGCGGCTATATGTGAGTAAACGTGCCTGAATGTGGCTAAATGTGAACAGCGATGATGCCGCAGGCCTTTGGAAGCGTGCGTGCCGCTCGTCGGCCCCCGGCAACCGCTCGGAAATATTTGTTGCGAGACTGTCAGAGGTGCGTGCGCCTCGACGTTGCACAATTCCGCCGATGCCCTCCCTCAGCGCGGCACTGATCGCCCTTCCTTTTTTGTTTCCATGGGTGGCCGGTCCGTCCGTCAATGTCTGGCAGCTGCTTTGCGCGTGGGCCTGCGTTGCCTTCTTGCTGCTCCTGGGGGACGCGAGGGAAAAGATGCCGGGCGGCGGCGTGCTGTGCTGGCTGGTGCTCTGCGCTGTTTGCATCGCGCTTTTCCGTGGCGACGTGCCGGGCTATTGGGTCCCGGCCTGCGCCGCGATGGCGGTCATCGCGATGGCGGCGCTGGTGGGGGCACGCATGTCGAGTGCAGCCGCCGCTTCTGGCGCCCTGGCGTGGGGAATCCTGGCCGCGGGTGTCGTCAGCGCCATCCTCGGCCTGCTCCAGTACTACGGCCTCGCCGAGCCCTTGGGCCCCTGGACCACCTCGCCCCCGCTCGGCCAGGCCTACGGCAACCTGAGGCAGCGCAACCAGTTCGCCACGCTGATCAGCATGGCGCTCGTCGCGGCGCTGTGGCTCTACGCCGTGCAGGCTTCGCCGCGCAAACGGCGCGGGTTTGTAGTTGCTGCCTTGCTGTTGCTGGCAGCCCAGGCGGCATCAACCTCCCGGACGGGTTTGCTGCAACTGCTGTCGATCATTGGCGTCGCGAGTGTTATCGCCTGGAGGGAGCGCCGGAGTGTTCCTGCATCGGCCGGCCCCCGTGTTTTCAGCTTGCCGGCACCGGCCGTGCTGCTGGCCGCGATTCCGCTCTATTTCGCCATCTGCTGGGTGCTGCCGCACCTGGTGGCTGGCGGCGGGGTGGAAGGAATGCTGCAGCGCCTCGAGAAGGGTGCGCCCGATGACCACAGCCGCCTGATCCTCTGGCACAACGTGCTTGCGCTGATTGCCGAGCGTCCCTGGACGGGCTGGGGCTGGGGCGAACTGAGCTTTGCCCACTACAGCACGCTGTACCCGGGCCCGCGATTCTCCGAAATCCTGGACAACGCCCACAACCTGCCCCTGCATCTGGCCGTCGAGCTCGGCATTCCCGCGGCCGTGCTGATCTGCGGCGGCTTCGTCTGGATGGTGCTTGCCGCCAGGCCGTGGCGCGAGCGCGATCCGGCGCGCCTGATGGCCTGGGGCGTGCTGGCCATGGTCGTGCTGCACAGCCTGCTCGAGTACCCGCTTTGGTACGGGCCGTTCCAGTTGGTGTTCGGCCTGTGTCTCGGCATGCTCTGGCCGGGCCGGACGCCTGCCCGATTCCCGAAGGTGCGGGGGGTGTCTGCCTTCGCTGCGGCAGCGCTCATGGCGATCGTCGTGTACGCAGGCTGGGACTACGTCCGCATCAGCCAGATCTATATGCCGCGCAGCGAGCGCCTGCCGGCGTACGAGGACGACACGCTCGCCAAGCTGCGTGGCTCGTGGCTCTTCGCCCGCCAGGTGGATTTTGCCGAGCTGACGCTCACGACGGTGACCCCCGCCAACGCGGCCGACATGCACGCACTCGCCGAACGCACGCTGCACTTTTCACCGGAGCCGCGCGTCATCACCAAGCTGATCGAAAGCGCCGAGTTGCTTGGGCGCGAAGACGAAGCGCGGGCCCAGGCCGAGCGTTTCAGGATCGCCTTTCCCGCGGCGTTCAATCGCTGGCTCGAGGAGCCTGCGGGCGATGCGCCGGCGCCTTGAACATCGGGGACTTGCCCGGTGACTTAACCCGCCACCCAGCTCCCCGACTTTCCCCCATGCTTCTCCAGCACGTGCACATCGGTAATCCGCATCCCCCGATCCACCGCCTTGCACATGTCATAGATTGTCAATAGCGCCACCTGCACCGCCGTCAGCGCTTCCATCTCCACCCCCGTCGGCCCGACGGTCTCGACGGTCGCCGTGCAGGCCACCTGAGGCGCCGCCCCCGCATCGGCGATCGCAAACGCCACCGCCACGCGCGTCAATGCCAGCGGATGGCACAGCGGGATCAGGTCGCTCGTCTTCTTCGCCGCCTGGATGCCCGCGATGCGTGCGATGCCGAGCACGTCGCCTTTCTTGGCCGTTCCGGACTCGATCAGCGCCAGCGTCGCCGGTTGCATCTCGATGCGGCCGGTGGCCACGGCCACGCGGTGGGTGGCGGGCTTGGCGGCCACGTCGACCATGTGGGCCTGCCCCTGGGCGTCAAAATGGGTGAGAGAGCTCATGTGTGAACGATCGGGTTGGAGGTGCATCATACGAGCCCGAGCCACAGACGAGGAATGCCGCGCTTGACTCCACGACACCCCAGAAAACGCCAGCTGAAGCCCGCCCTGCGGTCGCTGTGCGCTACGTTCCTGATAGCTTCACAGGTGCTGTTGCCAACTTCGGCCCTGGCGCAGATGCAGGTGCTGCCCGGCCTCGGCGACGGCGGCGAGATGACCGCCAGCGCCGAACGCCACCTCGGCGACCAGATCGCCCGCGAGCTGTACCGCGACACCGACTACATCGACGACCCGGTGATCGCCGCCTACGTGCAGGACATCTGGCAGCGCCTGCTGGCGGCGGCCCGCGCGCGCGGCGAGCTCACGCCCGAGCTCGACGAGCGCTTCGCCTGGACGATCCTGCTGGGCCGCGACCGCAACATCAATGCCTTCGCGCTGCCCGGCGGCTACCTGGGGCTCAACCTCGGCCTCGTCGCCGCGGTCGGCAGCCGCGACGAGCTGGCCACGGTGCTGGGGCACGAGCTTTCGCACGTCACGCAGCGCCATATCTCGCGCATCATGACCCGGCAGGGCAAGCAGATGCCGTTGATGCTCGCCGGTCTGATCCTCGGGATGATCGCGGCCGGCAAGAGCCGCAACGGCGATGCCGGCCAGGCCGTGATGATGGGCAGCCAGGCGCTCTTTGCGCAAAACCAGCTGAGCTTCTCGCGCGACATGGAGCGCGAGGCCGACCGCATCGGCTTCGGCGTGATGACACAGGCCGGCTTCGCGCCGCAGGGCGCGGCCGCGATGTTCGAGAAGCTGCAGTACGCCTCGCGCCTCAACGACAACGGCTCGTACCCCTACCTGCGCAGCCATCCGCTGACCACCGAGCGCATCTCCGACATGCAGGGCCGCTTTCAGTTCCGCATGGACGCGGCGCCGCCGGTGCCGTTGGCGATGGACCACGCCATGATCGCCTCGCGCGCCCGCGTGCTGACGCGTCCGGGCGTCGACGTGCTCCGGCTCTGGGTCGAATCCGCCTCCAGCGGCGAGTTCGCGAAGAGTTCACCGGCCCAGCAGGCCGGCACGCTGTACGCGGCGGCGTTGTCGGCCAGGGAAATGCGCGACTACAAGACGGCCCGCGCGATGGCCGAGCGTTTGGCCGCGCGCACGGCGGACGATCCCGCCGCGGCGAAGCAGGCGCGCTGGCTCGGTGCGGAGATCGAGCTGGCCGCGGGCGCAGCGCCGAAGGCGGCCGCGCTGCTCGATGCCAGGTCGAAGGAGCGGCCCGAGATGCTGCTCGCGGCCGAAGCCGCGGCGGCAATGCGACAGCCCGCACCGATGGTTCCCGTGCTGCGCGACTGGGTCGCCGCGAACCCGCGCGATGCGGGGGCGTGGCATGCGCTCGCCACCCTCTACGGCGCGCAGAACGACACGCTGCGCGCGGTGCGCGCCGATGCCGAGGCGAACGTGGCGATCCTCGACTACCCGGCCGCGCGCGACCGCTTCAAGGCGGCCCAGGAAATCATCCGCCAGTCCAAGGTGGTCGATCACTACGAGGCGTCGATCGTCGACACCCGCGCACGGGCCGTGGAAGTGTTGGTGAAGGAGCAGGCGGCCGAGCCGCCGCTGAAGTAGCGGCTCCGCTCAGCGCCTGCCGGGTACCAGCCCGCCCAGCGCGGCCTCGATCAGCAGCCCCAGCAGCGAATACAGCAGCGAGCCGATCAGCGCGGCCAGGAAGCCGTTGACGTGGAAGCCGCCGAGCAGCCCCGACGCGGCCCAGAAAAGCAGCGCGTTGATCACGAACAGGAACAGCCCGAGCGTGATGACGGTGACTGGCAGCGTCAGCACCACCAGCACTGGCCGCACGACCATGTTGAGCAGGCCGATCACCGCGGCCGCGATCAGCGCGGAGCCGAAGCTGGCGACCTGGACGCCGCTGTAGAGATAAGCCACCGCCAGCAGCGCGACGGCGCTGAGCAGCCATTTGAGGATGATGCGCATATGGCAGGCAGGATACCCCAGGGCCTGCAAAACAACGAGCCCCGGTGCGTTGCCGTACCGGGGCTCGTCGAGGGAGTCTCGTCCTGCCTTACTCGGCCAGCTCGTTCGCCAGCACCAGCAATGCACCCATGCCCATCACGGCGCCGGGAAAGGCCCAACCCGATTGATGGGCCGGTGTCTGCTCCGGCGTCACCGGTTCCAGGTCGACGCCGATCTTCGGGCGGCGCGCATCGACCACGTGGACGGCCGAATGCTCGCGCTTGAGCTGTGCCGTCAGTTCGGCCAGCGGGCCCTTGGCCAGCACCGGCGTCACCTGGCCGCCATTGCGCTCCAGCAGCGGCAGCATCTGCGCCTGCACCTTGCTGAACCACTTGGCGCGCCAGTTCTCGCGCGCGCTGTGGCTCACCCACTTGCTGATGCGATGCGTCATGCGCGGCGCACAGGCCACCAGCACCCAATGGCGTGCCACGACGCTGTTCGCGTCCGGCGCAAGTTCGGCGAACTGCTCACAGGCGTAGGTGACGTCGTCGACATAAAGAATGACCTTTTCCATGGGTGCTCCTTCAGGTAGTTAGAGTGACAGAGACTGGTTCGGACACGAAGTTCGGGGCAGGGAAGCGACCACCGGCGTTCAGCCGGCCGTCACTGCCTGTTCTTCGGACTTGTTGCGGGCATGCCGCGCGGCCACCCACTTGCCGATCGCCAGCACCAGCAGCGCACCGGCCACGCCGGCGGCGTACTTGACCACGTCGGTCTGCGGCACCTTCGGCACCCAGGTCCAGGCGGCGCTGTTCGCCAGCGCGGGGTCGGACACGGCCATCGTGCCGGCGATCCAGCCCAGCAGCATGCCGCCCAGCGTGATGATCATCGGGAAGCGGTCCATCAGCTTGATGACCAGCTGGCTGCCCCAGACGATGATCGGGATGCTCACGAGCAGGCCGAAGATCACGAGCGGCATCTGGTGGCTGTCGCCTGCACCTTGGGCGGCACCTGCAATGGCGATGACGTTGTCCACGCTCATCACGAGGTCGGCCACGATCACGGTCTTGACCGCGCCCCAGAGCTTGTCGCTGCCGGTGATGTTGCCGTGTGCGTCGTCATGATCGGGGGCCAGCAGCTTCACGCCGATCCACAGCAGCAGGATCGCGCCCACCAGCTTCAGGAACGGAATGGCCAGCAGGGTCAGCGCGAAGAAGATCAGGACCACGCGCAGCACGATGGCGCCGGCGGTACCCCACAGGATGCCCTTGGTGCGTTGGGCCGGCGGCAGCTTGCGGCAGGCCAGCGCGATGACGACGGCGTTGTCGCCGCCCAGCAGGATGTCGATCATGATGATCTGACCGACCGCGACCCAGAACTCCGGGGTCATGAACATTTCCATAGATTCCTCTTTTGTCTTCGCGCCCCTGTCTCTCCCTTCAGAGGCGACGACGGAGGCGCATGCAGATGCGTTTCGATTCATCCCATGCAGGGAAGGTCGAAAGCGAGGAATGAAGGCCGGGTGACACCGGGGGCTCCAGAGACTGGCGACGCTTCGACCAAACCTGCACAGGTTCAAATCGAAGGTCTCGCTCGACAGCGCTGCGTGCGAGTGCACGTACGTTGTCCGACAGGCCGGAAGTGTTTTGCTTCGTATTGACGACCTGACGATTCGCGCTGCGGTGGACAGCGGTCGGGAGCTACTCCCCTTCGTGGGGGAATTAGAGCATCGAAGTTCGCGGCGGCGCAATCGAAAGTTTTCAGGGATTTAAAGAGAACCGCTTCAAGAGGCGCATGAACATTAGCGACGGCGCTCTTGTTTTGGTAGCAATCTTGTCCCTTCGCCGCTTCGGGACATTGCCGGACTATGATCGCCGTCCGCTGCTTTTTCATGCCCCATGGCCGCCATACACATCACCGACATCGAGGCCGCCATCAACCACTGGCGAGAGAAGACGCCGTCGCCCGACGGCGTCACGCTCGGCCCTGAATTGCGCGCGCTGGCCGAGGTCTACGCGCTCATGGTCTTCCATCACGAGGACGAGGTCGACGAGCTCGGTTTCCCGCCCAAGGCCTGGGCCGCGTGGATGGCCTGGTACGAGAGCACGCCCGACACGCCCTGCATCGCGATCTGCTCGACCAGCCAGGGCGACGACGAATGCAAGGGCTGCGGCCGCAGCTTCGACGAGGTGCAGCACTGGCCCGCCATGACGCCCGTCGAGAAGCGCGCCACGTGGCGCCGCATCACGATGGAAGATTCCGCCTGGCGCTTCAACCGCTATGCCGAACGCGCACGCGAGGCCGAGCCCCCGCCGCCATCCGCGGCCGAGCCCGAATTCGACCCCGACGACGAGAAGAACTGGGCGCCCTGAGCATGCGCCGCCTCGCGCAAGCCCCCAACCTCGCGATCGCGGCCGTGTGGGTGCACGCCTTGCGCGAAGAGGGCGTGGCCGCCACCGTGCAGCGCGAGTTCCTCGGGGCGGTGATGGGCCAGCTGCCGCCCGACCAGTGCCTGCCCGAGATCTGGATCGACGACGAAACCCAGTTCGACCTGGCCAGGCGCCTGCTGCATGAACTGCAGCACCGCCCGCAGCGCAGCTGGCGGTGCGCGTGCGGCGAGCAGGTCGAAGGCGGCTTCGAGCAGTGCTGGCAGTGCGGCGCGATGATGCCGGCGGCTTAGCCGCGCGGGCCTACTTCCACATGAGCAACTCGACGTCGATGCTGTTCACCCCGTCGCCCAGCGTCAGCGTGTTTTCCTGGATCGTCGCCTGCAGCTGCATGCTGCGCTGCGCCAGCGCGGCCAGCGCCTGCGAGGCATTCGTCGGCACGCGATAGACCTTCAGGTTCTGCGGCCGCGTGAGCTTGTTCTCGATGCCGCGCCACCAGATCTCGGCCGCGTGGTTGAAGCAGTAGACGATCACCTCGTCCGCCTTGCCGCAGGCCTTGATGATGGGCTTGTCCTCCGGCTGGCCGACCTCGATCCAGATCTTCACTTCGCCCGTGAAGTCGCGCAGCCAGACGTCGGGCTCGTCGACGTTCGACAAACCGGCGCCGAAGGCCAGCGTGCCGTCGCCGTTGCACACGTCCTGCAGCTGGTGCGCGTTGAGCGCGAGCGCGACGAGCCGGATCATCATGCGTTCGTCGGTCTCGCTGGGGTGGCGCGCCAGGGTCAGCGCATGGTCGGCGTAGTAGCCGTGGTCGATGTCGGCCACCGCGAGGGTGGCCTTGAAGATGGTGGATTTGAGGGCCATGGGTGCGCGAGTGTATTAGTTGGGCCCGATCGCGCACCCGCCGTGCGTCAGAACGCCACCGAAGCCTGCAGGTAGACCGTGCGCGGCTGTCCCACGTACTTGCCGCCGTTGTTGTCCACCGAGCGGTTGAAGTAGCGGCGGTCGAAGAGGTTCTTCACGCCCACCGCGAGCTTCAGGTTGCTCATCGATGGGCCGAAGTCGTAGGCCGCGCGCAGGTTCATCGTGGCGTAGCCGGGGATGTCGCCCAGCCGGCCGGTCGCGTCTTCCAGCGTGACGTACCTTGCGCCGTCGTCCGGCGAACCCGGCGAGCGCTGCTTCGACTGCGCGTAGATGTCGGCGTTGAAGGTCCACGGCCCGCGCTCGTAGCGCGCGCCCAGCGTCGCCACCTGGCGCGAATAGAAGGGCAGATCGCGCCCGGCGAAGGCGCCGGCCTTCGAGATGGCCTGCGTGTACGTGTAGGTGCCCGACACCGACAGCCCCTTGAGCGAGTCGCTCAGCGTGCCGAGGTCGTAGCGCAGCGCCGACTCCAGCCCGCGGTGGCGCGTCGCGCCCAGGTCGGTCCACTGGCCGACGTCGCCGGTGATGGAGCGCGCCAGCAGCAGCTCCTTGTCGAAGTTGATGTTGAACAGCGTGAGCTCGCCGCTCCAGGCCTCGCCCTTGTAGTGCGTGCCGATCTCGTACGTCTTGGCCTTCTCGGGATGCAGCCCGGTGGTCGACTGCGCGAGCTGCGCGTACTGCTGCGGCCCGAACGAGACACCCGCGTTCGCGAACACCGACCAGCGATCGCTCATGCGATGGAGCACCGACAGCGTGGGCAGCCATTCGTCCGAGTCGATCTTCGGATGGATCGCGTTGGTGACGCGGCCGTTGGTGAGGCTGTAGACATCGTTGAACGAGCGGATCGATTCGTGGCGCACGCCGGGCGTGATCGTCCAGTTGCCGAAGTCGATGCGGTCGTCGATGTAGAACGCGTGCGCGGTCGTGCCCCCCTTGCTGGTCTGGTAGGCCGGGTTAGCCAGGCCGAAGGCGTCGAAGCCCGGGCGCGGCTGGTAGTAGGCGCTGCGCGTCGCGACTTCGGATGCCTCTTCCTTCAGGTAGCGGTAGCCGACGCTGACTTCCTGCACCACGCTGCCCGAATCGATCAGGCGCGAGTAGCGGGGTTCGACCGCGAAGGTCTTGTAGTTGCGCGGCGCCGAGGTGAGGCGGCGCCGGCCGCTGCTCGCACCGGTGCCTTCCTGCTCGAGAAAGCTGCTGCGGTAGGAGTCCGTGTAGTAGGTCAGCATCTCGAACTTGTTGATGCCGTCGTTGTGCGTGTACTTCACCGAGCCGTCGGTGCGGCGGCCGGTGAACTCGTCGAAGGGGCGGTCCGACTGGAAGGGGTTGGCCGCGAACTGCGCCGTCGTCAGGCCGCCGGGCATGCGGCCCTTGCCCTCGAAGTGGTGCAGCGTGACGGCGACGTCGTCGGTCTTCGAGATGCGGTAGGCGCCCTTGAGCATCAGGTCGTCGATGCTGGTGTGGTCGTTGCTCTGGCGGAAGCCGTCGCCGTGCGTGCCCGAATACAGCAGCGCCAGGCCCAGGCCGTTCTCGTTGGTGCCGCCGATGAAGAGGTTGGGCGTGGTCTTGGTGCCGCCGCCGTGCCCGGCGCTTTCCACGCCCACGTTCACCTCGCCCGAGAACTGCTTCGGGATCGCGCGCGACACGAAATTGATGATGCCGCCCACGTTCTGGGGGCCGTAGCGCACCGAGCCCGCGCCGCGCACCACGTCGACCGCTTCCAGGTTGCCCAGCGACAGCGGTGCCAGCGACAGCTGCGGCTGGCCGTAGGGCGCGTAGGCCAGCGGCACGCCGTCGAGCAACACGGTGGAGCGCGGCGACAGCCGCGAGGTCAGGCCGCGCACACCCACGTTGAGCGAGATGTCGCTGCCGCCGGTGCCGTTGCTCTCCTGAACCTGCACGCCGGGCATCTGGCGCAGCACGTCGCGCACGTTGGACGAGCCGCTTTCCTGGATCTGCTTGCGCTCGATGATGCTTCGGGCACCGGGGTGCTCGAGCACCTTGGTTTCGCTGGGGCTGCCGAGCCAGTCGCCGGTGACGGTGACGGTTTCCAGCGACTTGGCGGCGTCGGCGGCAGCGGGCTCGGCCTCGGCGGCGAAGCCCTGCAGGCTCAGGGGAAGCAGCGCCATCGCGATGGCTGTGCGTTTGCGTGTGAACAACAAGGGAGATTCCTCCTGCGGTTTTTTTTGATGGTGAAGAAGTGGGTCGCGCGCGGCGTGGAGCCGTTCAGGGCGCCGTCCTGCCTCGGGCAAGCGCGTCGTTGTCGCGGGCGGCGCTCGCCACGGCGCGCCGGCGCCACCACAGCCAGACGCCGCTCAGGCCCAGGCCGCCGAGCGCCAGGCCCAGCAGCGCCGTGAGCGTCTCGTGCAGCGGGCCGCCGAGCTCGCCGGTGTGCAGTGGGTAGATCACCGCCACCGCGCCGTTGCCCGCGTCGAGGTCCTGCCACTTGCGCGCGGCCAGCACCTCGCCCGTCACAGGGTTCAGCCACACCGAGCCGATGCCGTTCGGATGCGGGTCGTCCGAGAGGCGGAAGCGCACCCGCATCGGCCGGCTGGTCTTGGCGGGCACCTGGATGAAGCCGATGGGCTGGCCCGGGTACACCTGCCGGGCGCGGGCCACGAGCTCGTCCAGCGGCAGGCGCGGGCCGGCCGCCGCACCCTTGGCGATCATCGGCGGCTTCAGCGGCTGCTGCCCCATCGCGCGGGAGATGGCATCGCCCAGCGGCCGCCACGCCATGTACGCGCCCGTGGCCACCGACACCGCGATCAGCAGCCCGAGCACCGCGCCGCCGGTGCGGTGCAGGTCGAACAAGCCGCGCAGCAGCCCGCGGTTCAGCACGATGCGCAGGGACGGCGGCCAGCGCGCCGGCCACCACAGCACGATGCCCGTGACCAGCAGGAACAGGTAGG
Organism: Variovorax sp. Varisp85; assembly: GCF_047304045.1. Lineage (NCBI taxonomy): Bacteria > Pseudomonadati > Pseudomonadota > Betaproteobacteria > Burkholderiales > Comamonadaceae > Variovorax > Variovorax sp. Varisp85. Next base: position 3,198 of record NZ_JBGLYN010000018.1, on the reverse strand, counting down.
CCAGCGCGGCGAAGGCGAGCACGCCCTTGCCGGTGTCGTCCAGCAGCAGGCTGCTGTGCAACTCGAACAGGATGTTGTAGGCGCCCTCGTGCGTGCCGCGCCGCCCCTGTTCGGCGCCGGTGGCGGGGTCGAGGTAGAGCGTGCCTTCCCACTTGCCGCGCACCAGCACCCACAGCGTGTCGGTGGGCTTGCGCGGTGGGCGCAGCGTGAAGTTGGCGTCGGGGCCGAACTCGGCCGCGAGGCGCTGGCGCAGGGGCTCCAGCGGCAGCGCGGCCGTGGTGGCATCACCGGCCGAGCGGGCGATGAAGAAGTCGGGATGCGCCTGGCGGTCGAGCGGCAGCGCCATCACCAGCACGGCGCCGAGCAGGGCGGTGAGTGCGAGGATCGGACCGAGCGTGAGGCCGATCCAGCGATGAACCTTGAGCCAGAGGCGTCTCAGAGGGGTGCGCATGACCAACAGAGGAGCGGCGGGCCCCTCGGAGAATGTTGTTGGCTGGCGCCCCGCGGGGGCGTTGGCTGGAAAAGATAACCACCGACGCAAAACAGCCGCCTTCAGGCGGCTGGTGCATCGATACAGGAAGCCTAAATTCTACTGGCGAGTTCCGCCGCCTTGCCCACGTAGCTGGCGGGGGTCATGGCCAGCAGGCGGGCCTTTTCCTCCTCCGGAATGGCGAGCGAGCGGATCAGTCCGTGCAGCGCCTCGGCCGTCACGGTCTTGCCGCGCGTCACTTCCTTGAGCTGCTCGTAGGCGCCCTGCACGCCGAAGCGGCGCATCACCGTCTGGATCGGCTCGGCCAGCACTTCCCACGAGGCGTCGAGGTCTTCGGCCAGCGCTTCCTCGTTCAGTTCGAGCTTGCCCAGGCCGGTGGCCAGGCTCGCGTAGGCCAGCGTGGCGTAGCCGAAGGCCACGCCGATGTTGCGCAGCACCGTGCTGTCGGTCAGGTCGCGCTGCCAGCGGCTGATCGGCAGCTTCTCGCTCAGGTGGCGCAGCACCGCGTTGGCCAGGCCCAGGTTGCCCTCGGCGTTCTCGAAGTCGATCGGGTTGACCTTGTGCGGCATCGTCGAGGAGCCGATCTCGCCCTTCTTGAGCCGCTGCTTGAAATAGCCCAGGCTCACGTAGCCCCAGATGTCGCGCGAGAAGTCGATCAGGATCGTGTTGATGCGCGCGACGGCGTCGAACAGCTCGGCCATGTAGTCGTGCGGCTCGATCTGGATGCTGTACGGCTGGAAGTTCAGGCCCAGGCCCAGCGGCGCGGGCGTTTCGATCACCTTGCGGCTGAAGGCTTCCCAGTCGAAGTCAGGCCAGGCGGCCAGGTGGGCGTTGTAGTTGCCGACCGCGCCGTTCATCTTGCCCAGCAGCTGCACCGCGGCGATCTGCGCGCGGGCCTTCGACAGGCGCACCGTCACGTTGGCGATTTCCTTGCCGACCGTGGTCGGGCTGGCGGTCTGGCCGTGCGTGCGCGAGAGCATCGACACGCCGGCGAACTGGTGCGCCATTTCGCGCAGCTTGGTGATCAGGCCGTCGATGGCCGGCAGCACCACCTTGTCGCGCGCGGCCTGGATCTGCAGGGCGTGGCTGGTGTTGTTGATGTCCTCGCTGGTGCAGGCGAAGTGCACGAACTCGGCGGCCGCGAGCAGCTCGGGCCGGGCTTCGAACTTGGACTTGATCCAGTATTCGACCGCCTTCACGTCGTGGTTGGTGGTTTTCTCGATTTCCTTGATGGCCAGTGCGTCGGCTTCGGAAAAATGGGACACGAGGCCCAGCAGGTACTTGCGGGCGCCGCCCGTGAGGGGCTTGAATTCGGCGAAGCCGCAGTCGGACAGCGCAATGAACCACGCCACTTCGACTTGCACGCGGCGGTGCATATAGCCCTGTTCGCTCATCAGCGGGCGCAGTGCCGCGAGTTTGGCCGCATAGCGGCCGTCAAGGGGGGAGAGGGCGGAGACGGTGGAAAAGCTCATGCCCGAATTTTAGGCGGCCGCCGGTCCGTGGGGTGGTCCCGACAGATTGGGGCCGATTCGGGCTCCGGTTTCCCCGTTCACCTAAAATGACTCTCAACAAACGTCATTTAAGCAGGGAGAGAGTCTTCATGAAACTGATCGGATCCGCCGCCAGCCCTTATGTGCGCAAGGTGCGCGTGGTGCTGGCGGAGAAGCGGCTCGATTACCAGTTCGTGCTCGAGGACGTTTGGGCCTCCGACACCACGATCTCCCATTCCAACCCGCTCGGCAAGGTTCCCTGCCTGATCATGGAAGGCGGCGAGGCGATGTTCGACTCCCGCGTGATCGTCGAATACCTGGACACCCTCTCGCCGGTCGGCAAGCTGATTCCCCAGCAAGGCCGGGAGCGCGCCGAGGTCAAGACCTGGGAGGCGCTGGCCGATGGCGTCATGGACGCCGGCGTGCTCTGGCGCCTGGAAGCCACCTGGGCCGGGCGCAGCGACGGCGAACGCAGCGCAGCCTGGATCGAGCGCCAGCGCAACAAGGTTGAGGGCGGCATTGCCGCGATGGCCAAGGGCCTGGGCGACAAGCCTTTCTGCAGCGGCATCCATCTGAGCCTGTCGGACATCGCGGTGGGCTGCACGCTGGGCTGGCTGGACCTGCGCTTTCCCGATATCGACTGGCGGGGGGAGCACGGCAACCTGGCCAAGCTGTACGACAAGCTGATGCTGCGGCCCAGCTTCATCGACACCAAACCCTGAAAAAAGGCGCCGCGAGGCGCCTTTTCAACGTCTGCGGCTGGAAGACAAAAATGCTGCGAGGCGCCCCGACGCGAAGGAGGGAGGGAGGGAGGAGGAGAAGAATCGCCTCGGGATTTCGACCGGACGACAAGCACCCGGAAGACCTCGCAACATGAAAACGGGTGGGCAATCGCTGCCCACGCGATTTAGGAGCGCGGCATCCGCTGCACGGTTCCCGCTCGTTTGGTAAACGTTTGTGTCGCCAAATTCACCACGACCGGACGTGTCGGTGTCAATTGGGTCCGAGCTGCTTCTCGATGACGTTCACGAAGCCGTTCTCATCGGGCGCCGTCATGCTCGACCACGCCTGTACGACCTTGCCGTCGCGGCCGATCAGGTATTTGTAGAAATTCCACTTCGGCGTGGTGCCCGAGGCCTGCGCGAGCTGCTTGAACAGCGGATTGGCGGGGGGGGGGGGGGGGGGGGCCCGGGGGGGGGGGGGGGGGGGGGGGGGGGG
>NZ_JBGLYN010000184.1:0-203 GCF_047304045.1 Variovorax sp. Varisp85 | reverse complement strand
TCGATGGCCTTCTCGGGGTCTTGCTCAATGCCCAGCCCTTGCAGGTAGAGCCCTGCCAGGTTGAACTGTGCCTTCCAATGGCCCAGCTTCGTCGCCTGCTCGTAGAGCTGGGCCGCCTTGGCGTAATTGCGATCTTCCGACCACTTCTCGTAGCTCACGAGCGCCAGCGCCTGCTGAAACAGTGCTTCGGCTTCTGCCGTGAT
>NZ_JBGLYN010000183.1:0-209 GCF_047304045.1 Variovorax sp. Varisp85 | reverse complement strand
ATGGTGCGCAGCCGCGCCGAGCCGCAGCCCGACGGCACCTACAAGGTGTTCGGCACCAAGATCTTCATCACCTACGGTGAGCACGACATGGCCGAGAACATCGTGCACCTGGTGCTCGCGCGCGTGACCGGTGCGCCCGAGGGCGTGAAGGGCATCAGCCTGTTCGTCGTGCCCAAGTTCCTCGTGAACAAGGACGGCTCGCTCGGGGA
>NZ_JBGLYN010000182.1:0-210 GCF_047304045.1 Variovorax sp. Varisp85 | reverse complement strand
CCTTGCTCCGCGAATGTCCCCCGGCCTGCGGCCTCCTCCTTTATTTCGCTGCGCAAGGCACCCCATCGGCGTGATCGATCAGCAGAGCGGTTGAACTGCCGGCATGAGCAGAGCGCCCTTCGTGCACAGGGCGCCGGGTGCTCCCCGCAGCGAAATAAAGGAGGAGGCGAAGCCGGGGGACATTCGCGGAGGGGAGTACCCGGTGGCCTG
>NZ_JBGLYN010000181.1:0-210 GCF_047304045.1 Variovorax sp. Varisp85 | reverse complement strand
CGCCACCGGCGTCTCGTCGGCATGCAGCACGCGGTCTTCGAGCATCTCGCGCTTGAGCGCGTCGACCAGAGGCTGCAGCTGCACGCCGCACTGCCCGACCCAGCTGGCCAGCGTCGACCGAGGAATGGCCAGGCCCGCGCGACCGAAGATGGCTTCCTGCCTGTACAGCGGCAGGTGATCCAAGTACTTGCCTACCAGCACCTGTGAGAG
>NZ_JBGLYN010000180.1:0-212 GCF_047304045.1 Variovorax sp. Varisp85 | reverse complement strand
TACAGCCACATCCTGTTCCCCTCGACCGCCAACGGCAAGAACGTCGCGCCGCGCGTGGCCGCCAAGCTCGACGTGGCGCAGATCAGCGACATCACCAAGGTCGACAGCCCCGACACCTTCGAGCGTCCGATCTATGCGGGCAACGCCATCGCCACCGTGCAGAGCGCAGACCCGATCAAGGTGATCACGGTGCGCACGACCGGCTTCGATGC
>NZ_JBGLYN010000017.1:0-91480 GCF_047304045.1 Variovorax sp. Varisp85 | reverse complement strand
CCACCCCAACCCTCCCCCGGGAGGGGAGGGAGCCAATGCCAATGCATGGCTCACCGTGCACGGCGCCGACCTGCACAACCTGCAGGACGTGACGGCCACGCTGCCACTGCACCGCCTCGTGGTGGTCACCGGCGTGAGCGGCTCGGGCAAGTCGACGCTGGCGCGCGACGTGCTGCTGGCCAGCGTGCATGCCATCGTGGTCCAGCGCATGACCAAGGCCGGCCGCGACGCCGATGCCGCGGGCAAGCGCCCGGCCTGGTCCGGCTGCGACCGCGTCGAGGGCTACGAGTCCATCGACCGCGTGCTCGAGGTCGACCAGACCCCCATCGGCAAGACGCCGCGCAGCTGCCCGGCCACCTACATCGGCTTCTGGGACACCATCCGCAAGCTGTTCGCCGACACGCTCGAAGCCAAGGCGCGCGGCTACGGCCCGGCACGCTTCAGCTTCAACACCGGCGAAGGCCGCTGCCCCGGCTGCGAGGGCGCGGGCGTGCGCACCATCGAGATGAGCTTCCTGCCCGACGTGAAGGTGCCCTGCGAGGTGTGCCACGGCGCGCGCTTCAACCCCGAGACACTGGCCGTGAGCTGGCGCGGCAAGAGCATCGGCGAGGTGCTGCAGATGGAGGTGGACGAGGCGGTCGAGTTCTTCGCGGCCATGCCCAACATCAGCCACCCGCTGCAGCTTCTGAAGGACGTGGGGCTCGGCTACCTCACGCTGGGGCAGCCTTCGCCCACGCTTTCGGGCGGCGAGGCGCAGCGCATCAAGCTGGTGACCGAGCTCAGCAAGGTGCGCGACGACGTCACCCGCCGCGGCCAGAAGGCGCCGCACACGCTGTACGTGCTCGACGAGCCGACCGTGGGCCTGCACATGGCCGACGTCGAGAAGCTGATCCACGTGCTGCACCGGCTGGTGAACGGCGGCCACAGCGTGGTGGTGATCGAGCACGACCTCGACCTGATCGCCGAGGCCGACTGGATCCTTGACCTCGGGCCCGAAGGCGGCAACGCGGGCGGGCGCATCGTCGCGGCGGCGCCGCCCGAAGAGGTGGTGCGGCTTGGCACGCACACCGGGGTGGCCCTGGCGCCGGTGCTGGCGCGATAGCGGGCAGGGGGGGCCGACCCCGCCCTTCCTTGCTTCTTATTTCTGGATATCGCCCAGGCAGAGGTACTTGATCTCCACGTAGTCGTCCATGCCGTGGTGCGAGCCCTCGCGCCCCAGGCCCGACTGCTTCACGCCGCCGAACGGCACATGCTCGGTGGCGATCACGCCGGCGTTGATGCCGACCATGCCGTATTCCAGCGCTTCCGCCACGCGGAAGATCCGGCCCACGTCGCGGGTGTAGAAGTAGCTCGCGAGGCCGAACTCGGTGTTGTTCGCCGCATCGATGCCGTCCTGCTCGGTCTTGAATCGGAACACGGGTGCGAAGGGACCGAAGGTTTCTTCGCGCGCGCACAGCATGTCGGAGGTGGCTTCGGCAACCACGGTCGGCTCGAAGAACTGGCCCTGCATCCGGTGGCCGCCCGCGAGCACCTTGCCGCCCTTGGCGACGGCGTCGTCGACGTGGCGCTGCACCTTGTCGAGGGCCGCATCCTCGATCAGCGGACCCTGTACCACGCCGTCCTCGAAGCCGTTGCCGACCTTGAGCGCCTTGACCTTGGCCGCGAACTTCTCGACGAAGGCGTCGTAGATGCCGTCCTGCACATACAGCCGGTTCGCGCAAACGCAGGTCTGGCCGGCATTGCGGTACTTGCTGGCCATCGCGCCATCGACTGCCGAGTCCACGTCCGCATCGTCGAACACCAGGAAGGGCGCGTTGCCGCCGAGTTCGAGCGACAGCTTCTTGACCGTCGGCGCGCACTGGCTCATCAGGATGCGGCCCACTTCGGTGGAACCGGTGAAGCTCAGGTGGCGCACGACGTCGCTCTCGCACAGCGCCTTGCCGATCGCGATGCTGTTGGCGCTGTCGGCCGTGAGCACGTTGAGCACACCCGCTGGAATGCCCGCGCGCATCGCCAGCTCGGCCGCAGCCAGTGCGGTGAGCGGCGTGAGTTCGGCCGGCTTGATGACCACCGTGCAGCCTGCGGCCAGCGCTGGTGCCACCTTGCGGGTGATCATCGCGAGCGGAAAATTCCACGGCGTGATGGCCGCGCACACGCCGATGGCCTGCTTCATCACCAGCAGGCGGCGGTTGTTGTCGAACTGCGGCAGCACCTCGCCGTTCACGCGCTTGGCCTCTTCGGCGAACCACTCGACGAAGCTGGCGGCGTAGGCGACCTCGCCCTTGGCCTCGGCGAAGGGCTTGCCCTGCTCGGCGGTCATGAGGCGGCCGAGGTCTTCGGTGTTGGCGGTCAGCAGGTCGAACCATTTGCGCAGCACGATGCTGCGCTCCTTGCCGGTCTTGCCGCGCCAGGCGGCGAGCGCCTTGTCGGCAGCGGCAATGGCGAACTCGGCGTCCGCGCGCGTGAGGTTGGCCACGTCGACGAGCTTCAGGCCGGTGGCCGGGTCGTTCACGTCGAAGCGGCTGGCGCCCTTTGTCCATTCGCCGGCGATCAGCGCATCGGTCTTGAGCAGGGTCGGGTCGTTCAGCAGCGAGAGAGGGGAAGTCTTCGTGTCCATGGTGTCGTGTTGTCCTGGGAGAAATGAGTAGCCGGTGTCAGCGGAAAGGTACACCGGGGAGTACGCAGAGCATTTCGTAAAGGAGGTTGGCCCCGAGCAGCGCAGTGTTTCCACTCGTGTCGTAGGGCGGACTGACCTCCACCAGATCGGCGCCCACCACGTTCAACCCGCGGCAGCCGCGCACGATCTCCAATGCCTGCGGCACGGTGAGCCCGCCGATCTCCGGAGTGCCAGTGCCGCCAGCAAACGAAGGATCGATGCCGTCGATGTCGAAGCTGATATAGACCGGCTGAGTCGGCCCGATGCGCTCGCGCACCTGCGCCATCAGCGGCGCGAGCGACTGGTACCAGACCTCGTGCGCCTGCACCACCGTGAAGCCTTGCTCGCGCGGCCAGTCGAAATCGTCCGCCGCATAGCCGGTGCCGCGCAGGCCGATCTGCCAGACCTTGTCGCAGGCCAGCAGGCCCTCCTCGACGGCGCGCCGGAACGGCGTGCCGTGCGCGATGCGCTCGCCGAACATGTCGTCGTTCACGTCCGCATGCGCATCGACGTGCACCAGCGCGACCGGGCCGTGCTTGCGCGCCACCGCGCGCAGGATCGGCAGTGCGATGGTGTGGTCGCCGCCCAGCGTCAGCGGCGCGCAGCCGGCGGCCAGTACCGAGTCGTAGAAGGTCGAAATGATGTCGATCGACTTTTCGAGCGAATAGGTGTTGATCGGCACGTCGCCCAGGTCGGCCACGTTCAGCCGGTCGAAAGGCGCCGCGCCGGTGGCCATGTTGTAGGGGCGCAGCAGCGCCGATTCGGCGCGGATCTGGCGCGGCCCGAAGCGTGCACCCGGACGGTTGGAAGTGCCGATGTCCAGCGGCACGCCGATGAACGCCGCGTCCAGCCCCTCCGGCGAAGTTGCGGCCGGCAGCCGCATCATCGTGCCGGGGCCGGCGAAGCGCGGCATGGTGTTGCCGCCGAGCGGCTGGTTCGGTGTCGTGGTGATCGGCATCGTGTGGAGCGGGTTCAGCGCCGCCGGCCGCGCAGCCATTCGAGCGCGAGCAGCAGCGTGGTGGTGAAGATGATCAGCAGCGTCGCCACGGCGGCGATGGTGGGCGAGATGTTCTCGCGGATGCCGGTGAACATCTGGCGCGGCAGCGTGACCTGGTCGGGCCCCGCGAGGAACAGCGTGACCACCACTTCGTCGAACGAGGTGGCGAAGGCGAACAGTGCGCCCGAGATCACGCCCGGCGCAATCACCGGCAGCGTGACGCGCATGAAAGTCCTGAACGGTGTCTCGCCCAGGCTCAGCGATGCGCGCACCAGGTTCTGGTTGAAGCCGGCCAGCGTGGCGAGCACCGTGGTCAGCACGAAAGGTGCGCCCAGCGCCGCATGCACCACGATCAGCCCAAGGTAGGTGTCGGCCAGGCCGAGCGGCGCGAAGTAGAGGTACGTGGCGACGCCCACCACCACGATCGGCACCACCATCGGCGAAATCAGCACGCTCATGAGCAGGCCCTTGAAGGCGAAGCTCGTGCGCGACAACCCCACCGCCGCCAGCGTGCCCAGCACGGTGGCCAGCACCGTGGCGGCCGGCGCGACGATGAAGCTGTTGCGCGCCGCACGCGCCCACTCGGGCGATTCGAAGAGGTTGCGATACCACCGCAGCGACCAGCCCGGGATCGGGTAGGCCAGGAACGAACTGTCGGAGAACGACAGCGGAATCACCACCAGGATCGGCGCCAGCAGGAAGGCTAGCACCGCGACGCAGCCGGCGCGCACCAGCCACCAGCCGAGCTTGTCGGCGAAGGTGGCATAGGCCGGGAATTGGGGAAGCTTGAACATGTTCGTCTGTCTTTCGTGCGGCTCATCCGAGGCTCAGCTCGGCCTTGCCGATGCGGCGGTAGACGGCATAGAGCACCAGCGTGGCCACCAGCAGCACGGCGCCCAGCGCGCACGCCATGCCCCAGTTGATTTCCACGTTGGTGTAGCGCGCGATGTAGTAGCTCAGCATCTGGTCGTCCGCGCCGCCGAGCAGCGCCGGCGTCACGTAGTAGCCGATCGCCAGGATGAAGACCAGCAGCGCGCCGGCGCCGATGCCCGGATAGGTCTGCGGCACGTACACGCGGAAGAAGGCCGCCAGCGGCGAGCTGCCCAGCGAGACGGCTGCGCGCAGGTAGGTGGGCGGCACGCTCTTCATGACGCTGTAGAGCGGCAGGATCATGAAGGGCAGCAGGATGTGCACCATCGCGATGATCACGCCGGTGCGGTTGAACAGCAGCGCCAGCGGATGGTCGGTCAGGCCGATGCCCATGAGGCCCCGGTTGACCAGCCCCTCGGACTGCAGCAGCACGATCCAGGCAGCCACGCGCACCAGGATGGAAGTCCAGAACGGCACCAGCACCAGGATCATCAGCACGTTGGCCTTGCGCGCCGGCAGCGTCGACAGCCACCACGCCAGCGGATAGGCCAGCAGCAGGCAGAAGAAGGTGACGACGGCGCTGATCTGGAAGGTGCGCAGCAGGATGCCGGCAAAGGCGCGCTGGTCGGCGGGCATGCGCTCGATCTCGCCGGCCACGTCGCGCCGCAGGTCGACCGAGGCGAGCAGGTAGTCGGGCGTCCAGCGCGAGCCGTTCTTGGCGATCGCCTGCCAGTACGGCGCCTCGCCCCAGCGCGGGTCGAGCTCCAGCATGCGCGCCTTGACTTCTTCCGGCGTGCCGGCGATCGGCAGCGCCCGGAAGGTGCCCATCACCAGCGAGCGGGCGCCTGCAATCTCGGTGTTGAGGCGGCGCGCCAGGGCGCCCGCGTCGGAGCTGTCGGGCAGCTGGGCGAGATCGGCTGCTATGGCCGCAAAGGCCGCTGGCGCGGGCGCCTCCTTGCGGTTCCAGCCGTCGAGCGCACGCACGGTGCGCGGCAGCGCGTTGGCCACCTCGGGGTTCTCGACCGCGCGCTGCAGCAGCGCCACGATGGGCACCAGCAAGGTCAGCAGCAGGAACACCAGCAGCGGCACCGTGAGCGCAAAGGCGCGCCATTTGCGGCGGGCTTCGGCGCGCCCCAGCGCACGCCGAAGCTCGCCGGGCGGAGCCTGCATCGAAACCTGGGGGACAGACGTTGCCGCGTGCATGGCCTTCTTCGCGCCGCTCGTTTACTGCGTGGCCCAGGACGCGAAGCGCTTCTCGAGCGCCTCGCCCTGGTCGGCCCAGAAGCCGACGCTGAACTGCAGTGCATCCTTGGCGTTGGCCGCCGAGGTCGGCAGGTCGGCGAGCACCTTGGGGCTGAGCGAGGCCAGCGCCTTGGTGTTGGTGGGGCCGTAGGCGATGCTCTGGGCATAGACCGCCTGGTTGGCCGGCTGCATCGTGAACTGGATGTATTTCAGCGAGGCTTCCTTGTTCGGGGCGCCCTTCGGGATCACCAGGTAGTCGAGGTCGTAGATGCCGCCCGGCCAGTAGATCTTGAGGTCGCGGCCTTCGCGGTTGGCCGCGTCGATGCGGCCGTTGTACACCGTGGTCAGCACCACGTCACCGGCCACCAGGAACTGCGGCGGCTGCGCACCGGCTTCCCACCACTGGATGTTGGGCTTCAGCTCGGTGAGCTTCTTGAACGCGCGGTCGGCGCCTTCCTTGGTGGCGAGCACCTTGTACACGTCGGCCGGCTTCACGCCGTCGGCCATGAGCGCGAACTCGAGGTTGTAGCGCGCGCCCTTGCGCATGCCGCGCTTGCCGGGGATCTTCTTCACGTCCCAGAAGTCGGCCCAGCTGGTGGGCGCGGTCTTGAGCTTCTCGCCGTTGTAGGCCATCACGGTCGACCACACGAACAGGCCCACGCCGCAGTCGGTGACCGCGGCCGGCAGGAAGTCGGCCTTGCTGCCGATCTTCGAATAGTCGAGCTTCTCGAACAGGCCCTCGTCGCAGCCGCGCACCGCGTCGGGCGATTCGACTTCGACCACGTCCCAGGTGACCTTCTTCGTTTCGACCATGGCCTTGATCTTGGCCTGTTCGCCGTTGTATTCGACCGGGATGATCTTGGTGCCGGTCTTCTCGTAGGGCTCGTAATAGGCCTTCTTCTGGGCATTGGCGTTGGCGCCGCCGAAGTTGACCACGGTGAGCTGCTGCTGGGCGAGGGCCGGCAGCGCGAAGCTGGCGGCGACGATGCAGGCGAGGAATGTCTTTTTCATGATGGAAATCTTCCTGGGTGATGAAAGGAAACGAGGGAACAACAACGGACCGGGATCAGGGGGCATAGATGCGCGCGTGCGCGGTGGGGAATTCGAGCACCACCGCTTCGCCGGCCCGCGGCGCAGCGGCGCCGTCGAGGCCGTCCAGCGGCAGCTTCACGGTGGCTTCGGTCTGGCCGCCGCCGACGCTGCACAAGAGCCGCAGATGGTCGCCGTAGTAGATGACGCGCGCCACCTCGGCGGCGAGCATGTTGGTGCCCTGCGTCTCCGGCCGGCGGTGCAGCACCACGCGCTCGGGGCGGATGCAGGCCTCCACGGCCGCACCCGCGGCCGCGCCGCCGACGTTGAGCCCGCGCAGCACGCGGCCGTCGGGCAGCTTCATCTCGGCGTGCTCGCCGCCGCGGTCCAGCTGGCCCCTGAGCACGGTGCTGTCGCCGACGAAGCCGGCCACGAAGCGGTTGGATGGCGTCTCGTAGAGCCGGTCGACCGTGTCCAACTGCTGGATCACGCCTTCGTTGAACACTGCCACGCGGTCGCTCATGGTGAGCGCCTCGCCCTGGTCGTGCGTCACGTAGACGAAGGTCACGCCGAGCTGGCGGTGCAGGTCCTTGAGCTCGAGCTGCATGTGCTCGCGCAGCTGCTTGTCGAGCGCGCCGAGCGGCTCGTCCATCAGCACCAGCTGCGGCTCGAACACCAGCGCGCGCGCCAGCGCCACGCGCTGCTGCTGGCCGCCCGAGAGCTGGCCGGGCAGGCGGTCGGTCATGCCGCGCAGCTGCACCATGTCGAGCGCGCGCTGCACGCGGCGCTGCTGCTCGTCTTTCGAAACCTTGCGCACGGTGAGCGGGTAGGCCACGTTCTGGCCCACGCTCAGGTGCGGAAACAGCGCGTAGTTCTGGAAGACCATGCCGAAGTTGCGCTTGTGCGGCGGCGTGCGGGTGATCGGCTTGCCGTCGAGCAGGATCTCGCCCGAGGTCGGCGACTCGAAGCCCGCCAGCATCATCAGCGTGGTGGTCTTGCCCGACCCCGAAGGCCCGAGCAGGCTCAGGAACTCGCCGCGGTGGATGTCCAGGTCGAGCTGGCGCACCACCAGGTGTTCGCCGTCGTAGGTCTTCTGGACGCGCTGGAAGCGCACCAAGGGTTCTGCTGTCATGGAGGATTCCGGGAAAGGATCGGTCGATCAGCGCAGCGCGGCGAAGCTGTCCGCGAGAAGCGCCAGGCCTTCGTCCACAAGCAAGTCGGATGCCGTGAGCGGCACCAGTACACGAATTACATTGCCGTAGGTGCCGCATGACAGCAGGATTAACCCGCGCCGCGCCGCCTCCGCGACCACCTGGCGGGTCAGTGCGGCATCGGGCCGCGCGGTATCGCCCTGCTCGAACAGCTCGATGGCCACCATGGCGCCGAGCCCGCGCACGTCACCAATGGCCGGCTCGCCGGCCGCGATGCGGCGCAGGCCGGCCGTGAGCCGTTCGCCCAGCGCCCGGCTGCGCGCGAGCAGTTGCTCGTCGTCGAACACCTTGAGCACCGCGAGTGCCGCGGCACAGCCGATGGGGCTGCCGGCATAGGTGCCGCCCAGGCCGCCAGGCGCGGGAGCGTCCATCACCTCGGCGCGGCCCACCACGCCGGAGATCGGGAAGCCGCCCGCCATCGACTTGGCGGTGGTGATCAGGTCGGGCGCCACGGGCCACTGCTCGCTGGCGAACCAGGTGCCGGTGCGGCCCGCGCCGGTCTGCACCTCGTCGGCAATGATGAGGATGCCGTGGCGGTCCGCCAGCGCGCGCAGGCCTTCGACGAAGTCGTTGGGCGCCACGTAGAAGCCGCCCTCGCCCTGCACCGGCTCCAGGATGAAGGCCGCCACGCGCTCGGGCTCGATGTCGTTCTTGAACAGCAGCTCGACCGAGTGCAGGGCGTCGTCCACGCTCACGCCGTGCAGCGCGTTCGGGTACAGCGCATGGAACACCTCGCCCGGGAAGGGGCCGAAGCCGATCTTGTAGGGGGCGACCTTGCCGGTCAGGCCGAGCGTCATCATCGTGCGGCCGTGGTAGCCGCCCGTGAATGCGATGACGCCGGGGCGCCGGGTGTGGGCGCGGGCGATCTTGACCGCGTTCTCCACCGCCTCGGCACCGGTGCTCAGGAAGATCGACTTCTTCGCGAACGCGCCCGGCGCCAGTGCGTTCAGGCGCTCGGCCAGCTCCACATAGGGCTCGTAGGCCACCACCTGGAAGCAGGTGTGCGAATAGAGATCGACCTGCGCCTTCACGGCGGCACTGATCTCCGGGTGGCAGTGGCCGGTGTTGAGCACCGCGATGCCGCCGGCGAAGTCGATGTAGCGGCGGCCCTCGACGTCCCACAGTTCAGCGTTGGCGGCGCGGGCGACGAAGATTTCATGGGCCTGGCCCACACCGCGGGCGACGGCCGCGCTGCGGCGGGCCATGAGGGCGGCATTGCTGAGATTGGGTTCGCGTTGCATGGTACGACCTGTGCTTTGAAGGAGGAATGCCGGCACTCTAGGTCGCGCGAATCGATCCAGCCATGTACACCGGAAGTGATCGCCCGGAAGACTGTACTGGTCTTGTATCCTGTACATACTTTCCTCAATATGGTGCAGCCCGGACTGCCGGAGACGCCCCCCGATGCTCATTCTTCGCCCCGAACAGCCGACGCCGCTGGTAAGCCAGATCGTGGAAGGGCTGCGCGGACTGATCGGCTCCCAGAAGCTCAAGGCCGACAGCAAGCTGCCGTCGATCCGCGCCTTTGCCGCGGCGCACGGCGTCAGTGTTTTCACGGTGGTCGAGGCCTATGACCGGCTGGTGGCCCAGGGCCTGCTGGTCTCTCGCGCCAACGCGGGTTTCTTCGTCAAGCGGCGCAGCGACGAGAGCGCCGCCGGCGCGGCCAGCACGCCCCGCCCGGACCCCCGCTTCGACGCCCGCTGGTACCTTCAGCAGATCTTCGAAAACCGCAACCTGCCGCTCAAGCCCGGCTGCGGCTGGCTGCCGCACGACTGGCTGTTCGAGGACGGCATGCGCCGCAGCCTGCGCCACCTCGCCTCCGAAGGTACCGACATCGGCGGCTACGGCCTGCCCTTCGGCCACATGGCGCTGCGCATGGCGACGGCCGAGGCGCTGTCGGAGCAGCAGATCGTGGTCGATGCCGCCCAGGTCCTGCTGACCCAGGGCTCCAGCCAGGCCCTTGACCTGGTCGCGCGCCGGCTGCTCAAGCCGGGCGATGCGGTGCTGGTGGACGACCCCGGCTATCCGAACCTGATGTTCATGCTGCGCTTCCTGGGCGTGGAGATCATCGGCGTGCCGCGCATCCCTTCGGGCTACGACATGCCCGCGCTCGAGGCGCTGCTCGCTCAGCACCGGCCCAAGGCCTTCTTCACCCAGCCCCGGCTGCAGAGCCCGACCTGCTCGATGGCTTCGCTGCCGCAGCTGGTGCAATTGCTGCAGCTGGCCCAGGCGCACGACTTCACGCTGGTCGAGAACGACATCTACGCCGAGATGGACGCGTCGATGCGCCCCTCGCTCGCCAGCCTGGGGCAGCTGCGCCGCGTGGTCTACGTGGGCAGCTATTCGAAGACCATCTCGCCGAACATCCGCGTGGGCTACGTGGTCGCGCAGCCGGAGCTGCTCGATGAGCTGGCGCAGCTCAAGATGGTCTCGGGCCTCACCTCCTCCGACATCACCGAGCGCCTGGCCTTCGGCACCGTCACCGACGGCCGCTGGCGCAAGCATCTCAAGGCGCTGCGCGACCGCCTCGCGCAGGCGCAGGGCAGCGTCGCGAGGCGGCTGGACGCGCTGGGCTTCGAGCTGTTCCATGAGGCCGCGGCCGGCATGTACCTGTGGGCCCGGCACCCCGACATCGCCGACAGCTCCGAGCTCTCGCGGCGCGCCGCGGCCGAGGGAATCATGCTCGGCCCGGGCCAGCTGTTCCTGGTCAATCCGCATCCCACCGGCTGGCTGCGCTTCAACGTGGCCTTCAGCGAGGACGAGCGGCTCTGGCGCTTCCTGGAGCGCAGCATCGAAGAACAGCGCAGGTACGACTGACGTCGCTCGCAATGTCGCGCAAGCAGGCGCACAATGGCTTCAACCCTTGGCGCAGGCGCATCCTGAACCAGCCATGGTGGAGTAAACATGTGAGGGGATGAAGCGCCGCGGCAGGGCTACGCAAGGAGCCATGCCATGACCCGCTTCATCGATGTTCACAGCCTGGTCCGCCTGGTGGACGAGACCGGCGTTCCGCAGTTCCTCACGGCCCTGGCCGACGCGTTGCGCGACGATTTCCTGCGGTGGCGCGAGTTCGACAAGAAGGCCCGCGTGGCCAGCCATTCGCACCTCGGCGTGATCGAGCTCATGCCGGTGGCCGACGACGGCGCCTATGCCTTCAAGTACGTCAATGGGCATCCGAACAACACCCAGCTCGGGCTGCCGACCGTCATGGCCTTCGGCGTGCTGGCGGAAGTCGACACGGGCTACCCGGTGCTGCTTTCCGAACTCACGCTCACCACCGCATTGCGCACGGCCGCCACCTCGGCCATGGCCGCCCAGGCATTGGCGCGGCCCGGTTCGCGCAGCCTCGCGCTGATCGGCAACGGCTCGCAGAGCGAGTTCCAGGCGCTGGCCTTCCATGCGCTGCTGGGCATCGAGCAAGTGCGCGTGTACGACACCGATCCGCACGCCACCGACAAGCTGGTGCGGCACCTGTCGGCGTGCACGCCGCTGGACATCGTGCGCGCGGGCTCCGTGGCGGATGCCGTGCGCGGCGCCGACATCGTCACCACCGTCACCGCCTGCCAGGGGCGCGCGACCGTGCTCACGCCCGACATGATCGAGCCGGGCATGCACATCAATGCGGTGGGCGGCGATTCGCCCGGCAAGACCGAGCTGCACCCCGACGTGCTGTACAAGGCGCGCGTGTTCGTCGAGTACGAGCCGCAGACCCGCGTGGAGGGCGAGATCCAGCAGGTGGGGGCCGACTTTCCGGTGCACGAGCTGTGGCGCGTGCTGCTCGGCGAAGTGCCCGGCCGCGAAACTCCCACACAGGTCACGCTGTTCGACTCGGTCGGCTTCGCGCTGGAAGACTACACGGCGCTTCGCTACATACAGCGCCTCGCCACCGAGCGCGGCATCGGCCAGCAGATCGCGCTGGTGCCCGAGCTCGACGACCCGAAGGACCTGTTCGGCCTCACGGCCTCGGGCCGGCGCCGGGCGGTGCTGCGGCGTGCGGCATGATGGCGGCATGCTCACGATCTACAACGACCAGCACGTTCTTCACCAGGGCAGAGTCGAAATGTTCCGCGGCGAACTCGTGCCGTGCTTCGAGGTTCCGGCCCGCGTCGACCATGTGAAACACGAGCTGGAGCGCCGCCGCCTCGGCGCGCTGCAGGCGCCCGATGCCTTCGACGAGGCGCTGCTGGCCAAGGTGCATGCGCCGCGTTACCTGGACTTCATCGCGCATGCGTGGGATGAGTGGGTGGCGCTCGACCCGTCCAACGTGTCGCGCGATGCGCTGCCCTCGTACTGGCCCACGCGCGGCATGCGCACCGATGTGCTGCCGAAGAGCTTTCCGGCGCGCATGGGGCTGTTCTCGTTCGATGCCGGCACGCCGCTGATGGCGGGCAGCTGGGCCGCGGCGCGCCATGGCGCGGCCTGCGCGTGGACCGCGGCGCAGCGCGTCGTTGGCGGCGAGCGCGCCGCCTTCGCGCTCACGCGGCCGCCGGGCCACCATGCGGGCGCCGATTTCTTCGGCGGCTACTGCTTTCTCAACAACGCCGCGGTCGCGGCGCAGGCGCTGCGCGATGCGGGCGTCGAGCGCGTGGCCGTGCTCGACGTGGACTACCACCACGGCAACGGCACCCAGGCCATCTTCTACGAGCGCAGCGACGTGCATTTCGCCAGCCTGCACGGAGATCCGCTGACCGACTATCCGTACTACCTGGGCCATGCCGACGAGCGCGGCGCGGGGAGGGGCGAGGGCTTCAACCATAACCTGCCGCTGCCGCGCGGCACGGACTTCTCGGCGTGGCGCGCGGCGCTGAAGACCGCGCTCGAGCGCATCGCGGCGGTGAAGGCCGGCGCGCTCGTGCTCTCGCTCGGCGTCGACACCTTCGAGGGCGACCCGGTCGCGGGCTTCAGGCTCGGGAGCGACGACTACCTGCGCATGGGCGAAGACCTCGCGCGCGCGGGCCTGCCCACGGTGTTCGTCTTCGAGGGCGGCTATGCGGTGGCCGAGGTGGGCATCAACGCCGTCAACGTGCTCGAAGGCTTCGAGCAGGCGTAGCTGACGCGCGGGCGTCTCGGATGTGACGATGGCCCGGGTTTCCCCGTGGAAATCAGGGGAGCCCCGATTGCCTTCGCCAACGGGGCAAGGCCCAATTGGCGGTTTCAAAGTCAGGACCCCCGTCAGCCATGCTCCGCCGCTCCACCTTCCTCCGTACCGCCGCCACGCTCGCTGCCTGCAGCCTCGCCTTTCCGATAGCGGCCTTCGCGCAGGGCTTTCCCACCAAGCCCATCAAGCTGATCGTCGCGTTTCCGGCCGGCGGCCCGACCGACATCACCATGCGCCAGCTCGCCGACAACGCGAGCAAGATCCTCGGCCAGCCGGTGATCGTCGACAACAAGCCCGGCGCCGCCGGCACGCTGCCCGCGCAGGCGCTGCAGACCTCGCAGCCCGACGGCTACACCGTCGCGCAGATCCCGCTGGGCGTGTTCCGCATGGGCTACACCACCAAGATCAACTGGGATCCGCTCAAGGACATCACGTACGTCATCAACGTCACGGGCTATGCCTTCGGCATCGTCGTGCCTGCCAACAGCCCCTTCAAGACCTGGGCCGACTTTGTCGCCTACGCCAAGGCCAACCCCGGCAAGCTGACGTACGGCTCCACCGGCAACCTCACCAGCCCGCACCTGACCACCGAGATCGTCGCGCAGAAGGCCGGCATCGAGCTGCAGCACGTGCCCTACAAGGGCAGCGCCGACCTGATGCTCGCGGTGGTCAGTGGTCAGCTCATGGCTGCCGCCGACAGCACCGGCTTCGCGCCGCAGGTCGAGGCCGGCAAGCTGCGCGTGCTGAACACCTGGGGCGAGAAGCGCCTCGCGAAGTTCCCCGACGCGCCGACGCTGAAGGAACTTGGCTACGACGTGGTGCAGAACTCGCCCTTCGGCATCGGCGCCCCCAAGGGCACGCCACCCGAAGTGGTGAAGAAGCTGCACGACGCGTTCAAGCAGGCGATGGAAGAGCCGAGCTACGTAGCGGCGCTGGGGCGCTACGACATGCTGCCTAACTACATGAGTTCGGCGCAGTACACCAAGTTTGCGCAGGACACGGTGGTGCGGGAGAAGGTGGTGATCGAGAAGCTGGGGTTGGCCAAGGAGAAGTAAGCCTGCGGCTTTCATCCAGATTGCCCGTCGGCCCGGTCAGCCAGTGTCGAGGCCAGGGCGCGCCAAGATGATCGCGCGCGCTGCTTCGGCAAACCCCGCACCGCGCTCGCCCTGCGTCACATAGCGCGGCAGGTGTTCCAGCTGCGGCACGAAGCGCGCCACGTTCGCCACGCCGATGCTGTGCGCGAAGGTGCGGAACATCAACTGGTCGTTGGTGGAGTCGCCCACGTAGGCCCAGCGGTCCATCTCGTCGTCGAGGGCGCGGCCCCACAGCTCACGCGTGATCCAGCGCGCGCCTTCGAGCTTGTCGTTGTCGCCATACCAGCCGTTGATGTGGATGCTGCTCACGGTGGCGTGCATACCCTCGCCGCGCATCAACGCCACCACCTGCGCGATCGTCGCGTCGCTCAGCTGCACGAACTCGCTGTGGTCGATGGCGATGTCGGTCTCGCGCCCCGGCGAGTCGGTGGCGCGCCCAACGCCCGGGATCTCGCGTTCGATGCGCGCCAGCACGGCCTGCATGCGCGCGAAGTTGGCGGCGCGCGTGGCGGCGTCCTGCTGGTAGCGCTTCTCGACGCGGCCGTCGGCCGAGGGCAGCAGCGCCACAGCGCCGTTCTCCGCCACGATGGCGTCGATGGGCCAGGTGTTGACGAAGGGCAGGCTCCAGCCCACCGGCCGGCCGGTGATCGCCACGACGCAAAGGCCCGCGGCCTTGAGGTCGCCCAGCGCCTGCAGCGCATCGGGCGTGATCGCGCCTTCGTGGGTCAGTGTGTCGTCGATGTCGGTGAAGACGCCCACGAGTGCGCTGCGCGCGGCCGCCGGCCACTGGGCCAGCGGCAGCAGGTGATGGGGCGGGGAGGGCAAGGGAGGCGACTGCGATGGCATGGCGTGCATCTTTTGGGGAGTCGGTGATCGTAGCGGCGCTTTCGTGTAGCATCCCGCCCCCTGCCGCGCCATCGAGGCCGGAGCGGCGCCTTCCATGCCTCACATCCTCGTCGACCACCTCCGCAAGACCTATCGAATCTCCGAGCGCGATCCCGGCGTGATGGGCGCACTGCGCGGGCTCGTGCAGCGCCGGCACCGCACGGTGGAGGCGCTGTCGGGCGTGTCGTTCGCGCTGGAGAGGGGCGAGCTGCTGGGCTTCATCGGGCCGAACGGCGCGGGCAAGTCGACCACCATCAAGATCCTCGCGGGCATCCTGCGGCCCGACGGCGGGCGCGTGGAGATCGACGGCCGCGATCCCTTCGCCGACCGCGAGCGCCACGTGGCGCGCATCGGCGTGGTCTTCGGTCAGCGCACCCAGCTGTGGTGGGACCTGCCCGTGGGCGACGGCTTCGACCTGCTGCGCGACATCTACCGCGTCGACCCGCAGCGCTACCGCCGCACGCGCGACGAACTGGTCGCGCTGCTGCACCTGGAACGCGTGCTCGACCAGCCGGTGCGGCAGCTCTCGCTGGGCCAGCGCATGCGCGCGGAGATCGCTGCGGCGCTGCTGCACGAGCCCGACATCCTGTTCCTCGACGAGCCGACCATCGGGCTCGATGCACCGTCGAAGCTGGCGGTGCGCGACTTCGTGCGCCGCGCCAACCGCGAGCGCGGCACCACCGTGCTGCTGACGACGCACGACATGCACGACATCGAGGCGCTGGCCCGGCGCGTGATCATCATCGGCCACGGCCGCGTGCTGGCCGACAGCCCGGTCGAGGCGCTGCGCGCGCAGGTGATGGCGGAGCGGCGGCTGGTGGTCGACTTCGCGCAGGACGTCGAGCTGCCCGAACGGGTGGCCGGCGCGAGGATGCATTCGCGCGACGGGCAGACACTGGTGCTGGACTTCGATCCGGCCGTGACCACGGCGCCCGCGCTGATCGCGCGCATCGCGGCCACGCATGCGGTGGAGGACATCCGCCTTGAAGGCCTGGCGATCGAGGCCGTCATCGCACGCTTTTATGCGATGCATGGGGCGGCCGAAGCGTGATGATGCCGATGCCCGTGCGCGAACTGGTGCGCCCCTACGTCGCGGCCTTCGCGTCTCGCTTCCTGCAGATGCTGCAGTACCGCACGGCGGCGCTCGCGGGCTTCGGCACGCAGTGCTGGTGGGGCGGCATCAAGGTGATGGTGCTGGCGGCCTTCTACGGCGGCGCGTCGATGGCCGGCACGCCGATGTCGCTCGCGCAGGCGATCACCTACAGCTGGCTCTCGCAGGGCTTGCTCGTGCTGGTGCCGTGGCTCGGCGACCCGGAGGTGGCGCAGGCCGTGCGCACCGGCGCTGTGGCTTACGACCGGCTGCGGCCGGTGGATGCCTATGCGCTGTGGTTCGTGCGCAGCGCGGGTTGGATTGCGGCCCGCGTGCTGCCGCGCGTGGCGCTGATGGCCGCCTTCGCGGCCGTCGCGCTGCCGCTGGCCGGATTGGGCGATTGGGCCTGGCAGCCGCCGGCGAGCCTTGCCGCCGCGGTCGCGTTCCTCGCATCGGCCGTCCTCGCACTGTTGCTGTCGACCGCGATGGTGATGCTGCTCAACATCGCGACGGTCGCGGCGCTCAACGAGCGAGGCATCAACGCACTGGCGGGCCCGGTCGTCATCGTGTTCTCGGGCAACCTGCTGCCGCTGGTGCTGCTGCCTGACGCCTGGCAGGCAGCGCTGCTGATGCAACCCTTCGCCGGCGTGGTCGACATTCCCGCGCGGCTCTACTTCGGGCTGATGAGCGGACCGCATGCGCTGGCCGGGCTCGGACTGCAGTGCTTCTGGATCGCGGTGCTGGTCGCGCTGGGCCATGCCGCCATGGACCGCACGATGCGCAGGCTGGAAGTGCAGGGCGGCTGACATGGGGTCCATCGCGCTTCTTGCTCGCCTTGTGAAGGCTTCGCTCGGCGGCCAGGCGCGCTACCCGGCCTCGGCGCTGATGCTGACGCTGGGGCAGTTCCTCGGCACCGGCATCGAGGTCATCGCGGTGTGGGCGCTGTTCCACCGCTTCGGCGAAGTGCAGGGCTGGCGCCTCGGGGAAGTGGCGCTGTTCTACGGGCTCGTGAACTGCATGTTCGCGGTGGCCGACGCGCTGGGCCGCGGCTTCGACACGCTGGGCACCGAGTTCCTTCGCACCGGCGCCTTCGACCGGCTGCTGCTGCGCCCGCGCCCGGTCGCGTTGCAACTGATGGGGCACGACTTCCGCATCAGCCGCGCGGGCCGGCTGTTGCAGGGCGGCCTCGTGCTGGCGTTCGCGACGGTGCAGGCGGACATCGGCTGGACGCCGGCCGCAGTGGGCATCGGATTGTTCGCGCTGGCCGGCGGCGTGGCGCTGTTCCTCGGCATCCTGGTGCTGCAGGGCACGCTGTCGTTCTGGACCGTGGAGAGCCTGGAGATCGCCAATGTGCTGACCTACGGCGGCGTGCAGGCGGCGCAATACCCGCTGGCGCTCTATGCGCAGTGGTTCCGCCGCGTGCTGACCTTCATCGTGCCGCTGGCCTGCGTCGCGTACTACCCGGCGCTCGCGATCCTCGGTAAGCCCGACCCGCTGGGCGCGCCGGCCTGGGTGGGCATGGCGTCGCCGCTCGCCGGTTTCGTGTTCCTGGCGGCGGCATTCGGCGCATGGCGCATCGGGCTGCGCCACTACGCCTCGACCGGCAGCTAGCTCGCCGGTTCAGCCCGCCTTCTGCAGCGCCAAACCCGCGTGCTCGCGCAGCGGATGGAAGTGGATCTTCGGAAAGCGCTCCTGCGCCAGCCGCACGTCGTAAGGCGAGGTGCACAGGAAGGCCAGCGTGTCCGCCGCATCCTTGGCCATGCGCACCGGATAGGCGTTGACGAACTCGCGCAACTCGGCCGGCGTGTCGGCCGTGATCCAGCGCGCGCCCGTGTACTGGCAGCCTTCGAGCCGCACGTCGGCGTCGTACTCGGCCTTCAGGCGGTGCTGCACCACTTCGAACTGCAGCTGCCCCACGGCACCCAGCAGCATCGGCCCGCCGACCTCGGGGCGGAACACCTGGATCGCACCTTCCTCGCCGAGCTGGGCCAGGCCCTGCTGTAGCTGCTTGGTGCGCAGCGGGTTCTTGAGGATCACGGTCATGAACAGCTCGGGCGCGAAGAAGGGCAGCCCGGTGAACTGCAGGCTCGCGCCGTCGGTGATGGTGTCGCCCAACTGCACGCCGCCGTGGGTGGTGAAGCCCACGATGTCGCCCGCGTAGGCCTCTTCGACCGCCTCGCGGCGCTGGCTCATGAAGGTCACGACGCTGGTCGGGCGCAGTTCCTTGGCCGTGCGCTGCACCTTGAGCTTCATGCCCGGCGTGTACTTGCCCGAGGCCATGCGCACGAAGGCGATGCGGTCACGGTGGTTGGCGTCCATGTTGGCCTGCACCTTGAAGACCACGCCCGCGAAATCCTTGTCCTCGGGCTGGATCTCCTTCACCACCGGCTGGCGGTTGACCATCGTGGTGCTGGTGCGTGACTGCGGCGAGGGCGCGAGGTCGACCAGCGCGTCGAGCACTTCCATCACGCCGAAGTTGTTCACGCCGGAGCCGAAGAACACCGGCGTCTGCTTGCCGGCCAGGAAGGCTTCGCGGTCCCAGGTCGGCGAGGCGCCGGTGGCCAGCTCCATGCTTTCCATGGCGTGCTCGAAGTCGGCGCCGAAGCGCTTGACCAGCGTGTCGCGCTCGCTCAGTGGAATGGTCTCGAAGTCCTGCGGCAGCCGCTCGCTGCCCGACTCGAACACCGTCATCGCCTGCGTGCGCAGGTTCATGATCCCGCGGAAAGACTTGCCCTGGCCGACTGGCCAGGTCATCGGCACGCAGGGCATGCCGAGCTCGCGCTCCACTTCGTCGAGGATGTCGAGCGGCTCGCGCACTTCGCGGTCCATCTTGTTGACGAAGGTGATGATGGGCGTGTCGCGCTGGCGGCAGACCTCGATCAGCCGGCGCGTCTGCGCTTCCACGCCGTTGGCGGCGTCGATCACCATCAGGGCCGAATCGACGGCCGTCAGCACGCGGTAGGTGTCTTCGGAGAAGTCCTTGTGGCCGGGCGTGTCGAGCAGGTTGATCACATGGTCGCGGTACAGCATCTGCATGACCGACGAGGCCACCGAGATGCCGCGCTGCTTTTCGATTTCCATCCAGTCGGAGGTCGCATGGCGCGAGGCCTTGCGCGCCTTCACCGAGCCGGCGATCTGGATCGCGCCGGAGAAAAGCAGCAGCTTTTCGGTCAGCGTGGTCTTGCCGGCATCAGGGTGGGAAATGATCGCGAAGGTGCGGCGGCGGCGGGTTTCGGCTAGGAAGGGGGATGACACGGGAACTCCAGGGAACCCGCGATTTTCGCAGATGTGCATCTGCCAGCGGCGAGCCCGTGCTGGATTCCCAGCTCAAGGCCTGCCGTGGCAGTGAATTTCATGATCGAACACCCGATCCGGTGGTGCCGCGTAGCCGCGGCGCTACATGGATCAGAGGTTCGTCCAACCGAAATACGCAACCCCTTCGTAGGTGTACATCGGAAGATTCTGCTGGACGCTGTCCCGCTCGCTTGCGTTGATTGTGTAGAAGTGAGTTTGGACCTTCGTCTGGTAGAACCGGAACATCGGGGTGGCACCGCCGGTCTGCGAGGTGTTGGCGTACCAGGCCACGCCCTCGTACGAATACCAGGGCATGGTGGCCTGCACATTGGCGCGCTCCTGCTCGCTCATCGTGTAGAAGTGCGCGCCAGTGCGCGTGTTGTAGAACCTATAAACCGGGCTGGTGCCTGCTGCTGCAGCACCAAACGCGAAGAAGGCAGGGCCTTCGTAGTTGTACCCATGCAGCCTTGTGATGACGAGGTCGCGCTCCGGCACGTTGGAGGTATAGAAGTGCGCGCCTGTTCCAGTGTTGTAGAAGCGGTAGATGGCCGTGCGCACCGTCGTGGAAGGTGCGTTGAGCCACGGCTGCAGCGCGGCGTTGAAGGGGAGATCGAAGCGCCCGTAGAAGTCATACCCGCCGGGCTGGCTGCACGAAGACGCTCCGCCCAACAATTGCCCGACGAGATAGTCTTTGCCATTGAGTCTCCGGAACAGCCCCGACCCGCTGCTGCCGCCCTCGGTCACGCCCCGATTCCATCTCACTGCCAGAAACTTGGCGTTGCTTCCGGTTGAAGAAGAGCAGTTTGAACTTGTACAAGCCGCAGTTCCGAGATAGTCGCCTTCACTGTACTTCTGCAAATCGCCTCTAGGGTGATGCACGCCATAGACGCCCTGAATGCCGTCAAATGAACTGGGGTCGAAGGGGCTTGAACCGGCAAACAGCGCACCGGCCGGCGGTTGCGAATTCAGCCGCATGAAGGACGTGTCGGTCGTCGGCTCCGCATAGAGCAGCGTGGCGCCGGAGGTCATGGCGGTCAGCGCAGGGCTGACCTGGGTGCTGTTGCAGCTGGCGGACTTGTAGGACCAGTAGGTGTAGAGAGTCGATGCGACCGTCTGGTTGGAAATGCAATGGTTTGCGCTCAGGAAATATGGCGTGCCGGTCGACATGCGGTCGTTGAGCAAGGTGCCGGTGCATACATAGTTGCTCCCGTTGTCGATGAAGTCCATCAACGCAACGGACTTGCTGAGGGTGTCGTATTGGGAGGCACAGGTAACGTCCTGATTGCATGAGCCGGCTTCACCCACTTTCTCAAGTGAGTCCTGCTTGGTGATGTCGATGGAAACATGCGACAGCATGGGCACCGCCACCTTGACCGCTTCGAGCACGGCGTTGGGTGGGGCCTCGATCTCGACGGTGAGGGCTTCACCGCCCATGTTGGGCGACCAATAGGTGCGCGCGTTGTCGCTCGAATCGCCTGCATCGAGATTGCGCTGAATGACCGTGAGGATTTCCTGCGCGGATACCTCGTAGATCTTTGGGCTCGCGTCGCCGTAGAAGCGCACCATGGTGCCCGGGGGAAGGCTCTCGACACGCAGGCCGATGCGAACACCTTTCGCATTCGGTGATGCGAATCGCAAAGCGGCCACTTTGCCTCCCCGTTCCGAAGGCGTCCAGCTCATCATGCTGGACACCGCCTGGACGTTCGCAGTTTCAGCGATCCGGCGTGCAACACCGACCTTGGTTGGAGTGCCAAAGATCGCGGGGGCCGACTTCTGGAGAACGGCGCTCTCTGGCGGAAGTGCTGGCAGAACCACATGCCGTGGCGTCGGGGCACGCCCCACGGGACGATCCTTGAAGGGGCTGACGTCGGTTGCCGCGAGTTCCGGCGACTGCACCCTCGACTCGATCAGTACGGGGGCAGCGCTGGCGGGAGGGCTCGGCTCCGCAGTCTTGACTGCCGTTTCGGTGCCCGACACCGCGGCGGATGGAACAGATCCACCGCCGCTGCCTGATCCTCCACATGCGGTCAGCAGAACTGACAACATGACCGTGCTCAAACTTATTCCGACGCTTGCGCGCATACCTTGCCTCCCTGGACGTTACGTATTGACACGCAATTGTCCGGTAAGGCAAGGCCTTTCTTTAAAATTCGCCGTGCGTCTGCTGTGCAAATGACGCGGAAATGCGAAATTCCGCCACAAATCAGCGCATGGATTGCCCGATCAGGTGGCGTTGTCTAAAAAGAATCAAAACTAAATAATTACTACGCCAAGTTTCTATTTGCGCTGGAGCATCTTGGTTACCTCGTCCACATTGGCCTGGATGCGCTGGCGCACCAGCTCGAAGGCATCGGCCTGCGACTTGGCGGCGAGATTGGCCAGTTCCTTGATGTCGTCGATGGCGCGCTGGAACGATTGGCGCCCGAGTTCGTCGAGCTTGGCGAGGTTGGCCTTGGCATCCTTGCCGGGCATTTCCTTGGCGGCCGTCTGCCACTCGGCGATGGCGCTCTTGATCATTTCCGTCTGCCGCTGCACCACGGTCTGCAGGCCCTGGTAGGACTTCTCATTTGCCTGCATCAGCGCCTGGAGGTCCTTTTGCCCGCTTTCGAGCAGCTTGCTCGCGCCACCGGTCAGGTTGAGGTCCTGCAGGCGGTCGGTCATGGCCTTGAGGTTCTTCAGTGGGTTGAGCATCTCGGCGGCATTGGGGGCCTCCTTGGTGCTGCTGCTGGCAGTGGTCTTCTTCGCGGCGGCTTTCTTGGCAGTGGCCATGGGCGCTATCTCCTGGTGTCGTGTGAACGGTAAGGGGTGACAAGGACCGGTGCCACGATACGCCGGGCGGGCATCGCAGAGGGGCCCGTCCGGAAAATTTGCCTGCGGGATTTCCCTTGGTCGTGGCGAAACTTGCCTTCCGGCATGCGGGATACCCGCGCGGTTGGCTGGCCCTGTTGCCCCCGTCTACAATCCGCCGTTCCGAGGAGCGTTGCAGCGCCGTCAGGCGTGAGGCTCGGACCACATCGCAACCACGCTCACCCGCTGTTCTCGCGGTGAGTCTTTCCCCGTAGGCAGTGGCATCTTTCAAACCAGTTTTGTTGGAGTTCCCATGAGCGCCGTTCTCAAGCCCACCCCCGTTTCGACCGCCGACCAGGCGATTGCCGACCTGTCCCTCGCTGCCTGGGGCCGCAAGGAAATCAAGATCGCGGAAACCGAGATGCCCGGCCTGATGGCCATCCGCGAGGAGTTCTCGAAGGCACAGCCACTCAAGGGCGCGCGCATCACGGGCTCGCTGCACATGACCATCCAGACGGCCGTGCTGATCGAGACCCTGCAAGCCCTGGGCGCGACCGTTCGCTGGGCCTCGTGCAACATCTTCTCGACGCAGGACCACGCCGCCGCGGCCATCGCCGCTGCGGGCACGCCGGTGTTCGCCATCAAGGGCGAGTCGCTGAAGGACTACTGGGACTACACCCACGCCATCTTCGACTTCGGCCCCAAGGGCTCGAAGGGCGAAGGTCCGAACATGATCCTGGACGACGGCGGCGACGCCACGCTGCTGATGCACCTGGGCCAGCGCGCCGAGAAGGACCTGGGCGTGCTCGCCAACCCGACCAGCGAGGAAGAGCGCATCCTGTTCGCCGCCATCAAGGCCAAGCTGGCCGCGGACGACACCTGGTACACCCGCAAGTCGGCCGAGATCATCGGCGTGACCGAAGAGACGACCACCGGCGTGCACCGCCTGAACGAGATGAGCGCCAAGGGCACGCTGCTGTTCCGCGCCATCAACGTGAACGACTCGGTCACCAAGAGCAAGTTCGACAACCTGTACGGTTGCCGCGAATCGCTGGTCGACGGCATCAAGCGCGCGACCGATGTGATGATCGCCGGCAAGGTGGCCTGCGTGGCCGGCTACGGCGACGTGGGCAAGGGCTCGGCACAAGCGCTGCGCGCGCTGTCGGCGCAGGTGTGGGTGACCGAGATCGACCCGATCAACGCGCTGCAGGCCGCGATGGAAGGCTACAAGGTCGTGACGATGGAATACGCCGCCGACAAGGCCGACATCTTCGTGACCACCACCGGCAACAAGGACGTCATCACGCATGACACGATGGTCAAGATGAAGGACCAGGCCATCGTCTGCAACATCGGCCACTTCGACAACGAGATCGACGTCGCGTCGATCGAGAAGTACGAATGGGAAGAGATCAAGCCGCAGGTCGACCACATCACCTTCCCGGACGGCAAGAAGATCATCCTGCTGGCCAAGGGCCGCCTCGTGAACCTGGGCTGCGGCACGGGCCACCCGAGCTTCGTGATGTCGTCGTCGTTCGCGAACCAGACCATCGCCCAGATCGAGCTGTTCACCAAGCCCGACGCCTACCAGGCCGGCAAGGTCTACGTGCTGCCGAAGCACCTCGACGAGAAGGTCGCGCGCCTGCACCTGAAGAAGGTCGGTGCCATGCTCACCGAGCTGACGGACGCACAGGCCGCCTACATCGGCGTGAGCAAGAACGGTCCGTACAAGCCGGACACGTACCGCTACTGATCGACAGCGCATGCGCGCCGATCAACTGTTGGTAGAGCGCGGCCTGGCCGCGTCGCGTTCGCAGGCTGTGCGGCTCATCGCCGGCGGCTTGCGCTGGCGCGACGCGGGCACCAGCGACGCGTGGCGTTCCGTCGCCAAAAACAAGGACGACGTGCCCGAATCGGCCGAGCTCGAGCTGGTCGATGCGGCCGAGGCCCGGTATGTGTCGCGCGGCGGGCTCAAGCTCGAAGGCGCGCTCGCCGTGAGCGGTGTCGATCCCTCCGGCAAAGTGTGTCTCGACGTGGGCCAGTCGACCGGCGGTTTCACCGACTGCCTGCTGCAGCGCGGCGCCGCCAAAGTGGTCGGCGTGGATGTCGGCCACGGGCAGCTGCATGCGAAGCTGCGCGAGGACGAACGCGTGGTCCCCATCGAAGGCGTCAATGCGCGCGCGCTCTCGGCTGACGACTTGCAGGAAGAGGGCGGGGAACCATTCGATCCACGCTTCGACCTGATCGTCGGCGACCTGTCGTTCATCTCGCTCACGCTGGTGCTGCCGGCGGTCGTCGAGTTCCTGGCCGACGACGGCCACCTGCTGATGTTGGTGAAACCGCAGTTCGAGCTGCAGCCCGGCCAGGTCGGCAAGGGCGGCATCGTGCGCGACGAGTCGATGTACGCGGTGGTCGAGAAGCGCTTGCACGATGCCTGCAAGGCGCTGGGCCTGCGGGTGCTGCAATGGTTCGACAGCCCGATCGCCGGGGGCGACGGCAACCGCGAGTTTTTCATTCACGCCGTTCGCGCTGTTCACGGCGCTAACGACGGTTCCTAAGGAGACGCAGGTGCGCCTTCCGTTGAGTTTCGAATTCTTCCCGACCAAGACGCCCGAGGGCGCGGTCAAGCTGCGCGCCGCGCGCCAGCAGCTGTATGTGCGCAAGCCGCAGTTCTGCTCGGTCACGTACGGCGCGGGCGGTTCCACGCACCAGGGCACTTTCGGTGCGGTGCAGGAGATCCTGTCCGAAGGTGTGGACGCTGCGAGCCACTTCTCGTGCATCGGCGCCACCCGCGCCACGGTGCGCGAGCAACTCGCCGAACTCAAGGCCATGGGCGTCAAGCGCCTCGTGGCCCTGCGCGGTGACCTGCCGAGCGGCTATGGCATGGGCGGCGAGTTCCTGTACGCGAGCGACCTCGTTGCCTTCATCCGCGAAGAGACCGGCCGCGACTTCCACATCGAGGTGGCTTGCTACCCCGAGGTCCATCCGCAGGCACGCTCGCCCGAAGCCGACCTGCAGGCCTTTGCCACGAAGGTGAAGGCGGGCGCCGACTCTGCGATCACGCAGTACTTCTTCAGCCCCGAGGCCTACTTCCGCTTCGTCGACGACGTGCGCAAGCTGGGGCTCGACACGCCGATCGTGCCGGGCATCATGCCGATCACGAGCTCGACGCAGCTCATGCGTTTTTCCGACGCCTGCGGCGCCGAGATTCCGCGCTGGGTCCGTTTGCGGCTGCAGGGCTTCGGCGACGACACGGCGTCGATCAAGGCCTTCGGTCTCGACGTGGTCACCGACCTGTGCGCGCGTCTGCAGGAAGGCGGCGCGCCGGCGCTGCACTTCTACACGATGAACCAGTCGGCGGCCACGCTGGCTGTGCTGGAGCGCCTCGATTGAGTGGGCGCGCGGGGCTTCGTGCAGCGCTCGTCGCTGCGACCTGCGTTCTCGCGGGTTGCGCCATGCCACCTGCGACCGACGCCGAAGGCGGGGCGTCGGCGAAGCTGACGCCCTTGCCTCGCGCCATCGCGGTGCCTCCGGGCGCGGCGGCGCGTTCGAGCGTGCCGTCGGTGCGCTATGACCTTGCGGTGTCCGGCACGGGCGAACTGCCGCCGGACGACGGCGTGCCCGGCGATGAGGGCACGCGGGAAATCTTCGAGCGCGGCGGTGCCTCCTGGTACGGCATTCAATTCCATCAGCGCAAGACCGCCAGCGGCGAGCGCTTCGACATGGCAGCCATGACGGCGGCCCACAAGACCCTGCCCTTCAACACGCGCGTGTGCGTGCGCAGCCTCGTCAACGGCAGCGAGGTGCTGGTGCGCATCAACGACCGCGGGCCGTACGCGGCAGGTCGCGTGATCGACCTGAGCCGCGCGGCGGCCGACCGCATCGGCCTGACGAGCATGGGCATCAAGCAGGTGGCGTTGACGGTCGTCGATCGCGAGGGGATGCGTTGCGGCGGATTGCCGGTGGAGGCGGGCGACGTGCTGGCGTCCGCAACAGTACCGGCTGCGCCGCAACGGGCGAGGTCGCCGGCGCCCGCACGCCGCAAGGCGGTCGTGCCGCCCCGCCGCCGGAGATAGGGGCCGGAAGGCTCAGCCGCCCGAATCGAGCGAGAAGGCGGCGTGCCGGTCTTGTGCCAGGCGCTCCGCCAACTGCGGCAGGGCGGCCGCCAGCAGCGGCTTCAGCGTGTACGGCGGGTTGATCAGGAACATGCCGCTGGCCGGCAGCCCCGGCCGGTGCGTTTCGCCCGATGCGTCCGTCGTGATCTTGCTGGACTTGACCGTCAGCGTGGCGTGCAGCCAGGACTTGCCGGCTTTCGTCGCCATGGTCTTGAGCCGGCGCGGCAGGTCGTGCGCCTCGGGGCGCGGAATGATCGGATACCAGACCGCGTAGGTGCCGGTGGCGAAACGCTTGAGCGCCTCGGCCGCGAAGTCGAGCACGCGGCCGTAGTCGGTCTTCATCTCGTAGCTCGGGTCCATCAGCACCAGCGCGCGGCGCGAGGGCGGCGGCAGGAACTTGGTGGCGCTGCCGAAGCCGTCTTCGTTCAACACGGCGATCTGGCGGCCGGCCTCGAGCTGGGCGATGTTGGCGCTCAGCGCGCGGCCGTCGGTCGGGTGCAGCTCGAACAGCTTGAGCCTGTCGTGGTCGCGCAGCAGGTGCTGCACGATGAATGGCGAGCCGGGATAGACGCGGGCTCCGCCGTTGGGGTTGAAGTCGTGAATCACTTCCAGGTAGCGCGCAATGGCGTCGGCGACTGGAATTTCGGCTTCAGGTGCTACTTTTTTGGTAGCGGACTTCGCGGCGGGGGCTGGCGCATCGGGTATTTTCTTGCCCGAAAGAAGCCGCAGGATGCCGTCGGCCGCTTCACCGCTGGTGCCGGCGTAGTCGCCGTCGAGCCGGTACAGGCCGGCGCCGGCGTGAGTGTCGACGACCGTCAGGGCCGCCTCTTTTTCAAGCAGATGGTCGAGCGTGGCAATCAGCACCGTGTGCTTGAGCACGTCGGCGTGGTTGCCGGCATGGAAGGCGTGGCGGTAACTGAACATAGGGGGAGGATGGTAACGGTGTTGGGCCCTGCATATGCAAATTTGCCAGCACAGGGCCATTCTTTATATAATCGCGGGCTTCGCAGCGTTTTTGTGGCCCCGCGGCGAGGACTTTAAACCCGCCTAAGAGATTCCCGTCAGAGGAACGCCGACCGTGGAAAAGGGCCCGCCAAACCCTCTTTTCAAGAGAAAAACTCATGACCAAAACGTTCAGCGCCAAGCCCGCTGACGTGACGCACGAGTGGTTTGTGATTGACGCGACCGACAAGGTCCTCGGACGAGTAGCCAGCGAAGTTGCTCTCCGTTTGCGCGGCAAACACAAGGCCATTTACACGCCTCACGTCGATACCGGTGACTTCATCGTCATCATCAACGCCGCGCAACTGCGCGTCACCGGCGCCAAGTCGATCGACAAGGTGTACTACCGTCACTCGGGCTACCCGGGCGGTATCACGGCGACGAACTTCCGCGACATGCAGAACAAGCACCCGGGCCGCGCCCTGGAAAAGGCTGTCAAGGGCATGCTGCCCAAGGGCCCGCTCGGTTACGCGATGATCAAGAAACTCAAGGTGTACGGTGGCGCTGAGCACCCGCATACCGCCCAACAGCCCAAAGTGCTGGAACTGTAAGGAGCCTTGAGAATGATTGGTGAATGGAACAATGGCACCGGCCGTCGCAAATCCAGCGTCGCCCGCGTGTTTCTGAAAAAAGGCACCGGCAAGATCACGGTCAACGGCAAGGACATCCAAGAGTTCTTCGGCCGCGAAACCTCGATCATGATCGCCAAGCAGCCGCTGGCGCTGACCAACAACCTCGAAGCTTTCGACGTGATGGTCAACGTGAACGGTGGCGGCGAATCGGGTCAAGCCGGCGCCACGCGCCACGGCATCACCCGTGCGCTGATCGACTACGACGCGACGCTCAAGCCCGTGCTGAGCCAAGCCGGCTTCGTGACGCGCGACGCGCGTGAAGTCGAGCGTAAGAAGGTCGGTCTGCACTCCGCCCGTCGTCGCAAGCAGTTCAGCAAGCGCTGATCTGTTCACTGCGAACACAAAGCCGCCTTCGGGCGGCTTTTTCGTTACCGGGGCCGCCTTCGGGTGCCTTTTCGCTGGAGCTGCCCCTTGGTGCGGGGGGCGTCCGACCCCACTTGCATTGGGGTGCACGCCACACCCGGCCTGCCGGGAATGCGGCATTGCAGTAGCATTCGTTTCATTGGCCGCATGTCCGGCCCCCTAGGAGTTATCACCCCATGAGCGCCGTTGCCGAAAACATCCAGACCCAGATGCCCGAGCCGATCGTCTTCACCGACAGCGCGGCCGCCAAGGTCGCCGACCTGATCGCCGAAGAGGGCAATCCCGACCTGAAGCTGCGCGTGTTCGTGCAGGGCGGCGGCTGCTCCGGCTTTCAGTACGGTTTCACCTTCGATGAAATCACCAACGAAGACGACACCACCATGACCAAGAACGGCGTCTCGCTGCTGATCGACGCCATGAGCTACCAGTACCTGGTCGGCGCCGAGATCGACTACAAGGAAGACCTGCAGGGTGCCCAGTTCGTGATCAAGAACCCGAATGCCACCAGCACTTGCGGCTGTGGATCGAGCTTCTCGGCCTGATGCCTGGATGCTGCTGACCCAGCTTCCCCCCAAAAGCCGCCTCCGGGCGGCTTTTTAGTTCCTGCTTCATTCCCTTGCCCATGACCTTCAAGGCCGATGCCGCCGCCGATCCCGTTCAAAAGAGCCTGCTGTGGCTCGTCGCGGTCGGCTTCTTCATGCAGACGCTGGACGCCACCATCATCAACACGGCGCTGCCGGCGATGGCCGCGAGCCTCGGCGAAAGCCCGCTGCGCATGCAGTCGGTGGTGGTGGCCTATGCGCTCACCATGGCGATGCTGATTCCCGCCTCGGGCTGGATCGCCGACCGCTTCGGCACCCGGCGTGTCTTTTTCTCGGCCATCGTGCTGTTCGCCGCCGGATCGGTACTGTGCGCGCTCTCGCGCGGGCTGGGCCAGTTGGTGGCTGCGCGGGTGGTGCAGGGCCTGGGCGGCGCGCTGCTGCTGCCCGTGGGGCGCCTGGCGCTGCTGCGCACCGTGCCGCGCGGAGGGTTCCTGCAGGCGATGAGCTTTGTCGCCATCCCGGGGCTCATAGGGCCCCTGCTGGGCCCCACGCTGGGCGGATGGCTCGTGCAGTACGCCTCGTGGCACTGGATCTTCCTGATCAACGTACCCGTGGGGTTGCTGGGCTGCATTGCCACGCTCAAGTACATGCCCGACCTGCGCGGTGCCGTGCAGAAGCGCTTCGACAGCGTTGGCTACGCGATGCTGGCCTTTGGCATGGTGGCGATTTCGCTTTCGCTCGACGGCGCGGGCCTGCACCAGGGCGGCGTGATGGTCGTGCTGATCTTCGGTTTCGCCAGCATCGCCGGCTACTGGCTGCGCGCCGCGCGCACGCCCGAGCCGCTGTTCGCGCCCTCGCTCTTCCATGTGCCCACGCTCAGCATCGGCCTGATCGGCAACCTGTTCTCGCGGCTGGGCAGCAGTTGCATGCCCTTCCTGGTGCCGCTGCTGCTGCAGGTGTCGATGGGCTATTCGCCGGTGCGCGCCGGTCTGATGATGCTGCCGATCGCCCTGGCGGGCATGGCCATGAAGCGCTTCGCCACGCCGTTGATCACGCGCCACGGCTACCGCAAGGTGCTGGTGACCAACACCATCCTCGTGGGCTGCACGATGGCCAGCTTCGGCCTGACGGCGCCGGGCCAGCCGATGGCGCTGCATGTGCTGCAGCTGCTGGCTTTCGGCGCGGTCAATTCGCTGCAGTTCACCGCGATGAACACGATCACGCTGAAGGATCTGGATGGCAGCATGGCCAGCAGCGGCAACAGCCTGCTGTCGATGGTGCAGATGCTCGCAATGAGCCTGGGCGTTGCCGCCGCGGGCGCCGTGCTGACAGGCTACAACGGCATTTTCGGCACTGAGACGCCGGCGCACACGCTGGATGCTTTCCAGGCCACTTTCGCAAGCATGGGGCTGATCACGGTGGCTTCTGCGCTGATCTTTTGGCATCTGCCCTCAGAAGTGCGCGCGACGCGCCCTGCGCAGCCGGAGGTTTCCGGCCAGGGCTGATCCGTTTCAGGCAGGGTAGATCGCGCCGAGCACCCGCGGCCCGCGGGCGCCGGTTACGCTGGCCAGGTTGCCCGCCTCGCGCCGGATGGTGGCGCGGGCCAGCCATGCAAACGCAGCCGCCTCGACCTGCTGGGGCGGCAGGCCGTGTTCGGTCGAGGCCGCCACGTCGACGCCGGGCAGCAGCGCGCGCAGGCGGTCCAGCAGGTGGTCGTTGAGGGCGCCGCCTCCGCACACGATCAGCAGGTTGCTATCTTTTCCATAGCCACTTACATCTGCTGCGCAGGCACGAGCGGTCAGTTCGGCCAATGTCGCCTGTACATCGGCAGGCGCCATCGCCACCGTGCCCAGCTGCGCGGCCAGCCAGGTCGGATTGAACAGATCGCGCCCGGTACTTTTCGGGGGGGCCTTGGCGAAGTACGGGTCCGCCAGCATTTGCGCCAACAGATCGGGCAGCACCTGTCCGCTGGCGGCCCATTGGCCGCCACGGTCGAAGGGCTGGCCCTGGTGGGTCTGGCACCAGTGGTCCATCAGCGCATTGCCCGGACCGCAGTCGAAGCCGAGCACGCTGATGCCGCTGGCCGCATTGGTGGCCGGCAGCAGGCTCAGGTTGGAGATGCCGCCGACGTTCAGCACCGCGACCGTCTCGTCGGCCTGTGCGAACAGCGCCTGGTGGAAGGCCGGCACCAGCGGCGCGCCCTGGCCGCCGGCTGCGAGGTCGCGGCTGCGGAAATCGCCTACCACGTCGATGCCGGCCAGTTCGGCCAGCAGCGAGGGATTGTTGACCTGGAGGGTGTAGCCGACCTCGTCGAACTCGAGCGGCTGGTGGCGCACCGTCTGGCCGTGCGCGCCGATGGCGGCGACGGCGCTGGCGTCGATGCCGCTGTCCGCCAGCAACTGGGCGACGACGCCGGCGTACGCCCGGGCCAGTCCGTTGCCCGCAAGTGCCGCACGGTGCAGTTCGTTGTCGCCGGGCGTGTTCAGCGCCAGCAGTTCGGCGCGCAGGGCCACGGGAAATTGCGCCGTGGCATAAGCCCGCACCGCGATGCGGCCGCCGGAAAAGTCGGCCAGCACACCGTCGACGCCGTCGAGCGAGGTGCCCGACATCAGGCCGATGAAGAGTTTGGCGGCCATCTCTGGATCGGGTCTCGAGAGAGGTCGCCTGCCGCGCGGCGGAATCAGTCGGCGCTGGCCTGGATGACCGAGAAGGCGGCTGCCAGCTCGGTGCGCGCGCCCACGGCGATGCGTTCGAAGGCCGGCCGCAGTGCCGCGGTGATCGGCGCGCCGCCTTCCTGGGCGATGGATGCCGGGTCTTGATAGACGCCGCCCACGCGGAATTCAAAGTGCAGGTGCGGGCCGGTGGCCCAGCCGGTGGAACCCACCGCGCCGACCGTCTGGCCCTGGCTCACCGCCTGCCCTGCCTTGACGTCGATGCGGCTCAGGTGCGCATAGGCCGTCTGCTGGTTGTTGCGGTGATTGATGATGACGATGTTGCCGTAGCCGTTCTGCGTGCCGGCGAAATCGACCGTGCCGTCGCCGACCGAGCGCACCGAGGTGCCCGTGGGCGCCGCGTAGTCGACGCCGTTGTGCTGGCGCCAGCTGTTCAGGATCGGGTGCATGCGCATCGCGAAGCCGCTGGACACGCGCGAGAACTCGACCGGCGTCGCCAGGTAGGCCTTGCGCAGGCTGTCGCCGTTCGGGCGGTAGTAGCTGCCCTTCTGGCCCGCGCCCGGAGGCTGGAACCAGACGGCCTGGTGGATCTTGCCGTTGTTCTCGAATTCGGCCGACAGCACGCGGCCGCTGCGCAGCGCCTGCCCGTCGGCCTCGAAGGTCTCGTACACCACGGCGAAGCGGTCGCCCTTGCGCAGCGCACGCACGTCGACGTCGCCCGCGAAGATGTCGGCCAGCTGGCTCGCCACCGCATCGGGAATGCGCGAGTCGTCGGTGGCGGCGAACAGCGAGGTGCGGATGGTGCCGCTCGCCAGGCGCGTACCCGGCGTGAGCGTGTCGCGCTCGGTCACGCCGGCGAAGCCGGTGGGCGTGCGCTCGATGACGAAGCGCTTGAAGCCGCCGTCGCCGTCGGGAATCCAGCGGGCGCTGAGTTTCTTGAGCTGGTTTTCCTGCGTCGCCTCGGCCGTCACGGTGCGGCCGGCGCGCGAGAACAGCGCGTTGCGGGCTTCGACGCTGCCGCGCACGAAGGCGGTGGCGGCGGGGTCGGAGATGCCGAGGCGCTTCATCAGGGCTTCGGCCGTGTCGCTCGAACGGGTAACGTCGGTGCGGAACAGGGTGAAGCTGAAGTTCTCGAGCGATTCACCCTGGTCGGCGAACGACACCGGCGCCGTCGCTTCGAGGATCTGGTGGACCGGGAGGTCGGAGGCGTCGGGGCCCAGCGATGCCACCGCAAGGGTGCCGGCGCTCAGCAGCGCCGCCGCGATGAGCGCGGTGATCTGCTTGGGATACGTCCGGAATGTATAGGCCACGCGAGAAGCAAGTAGCTCCTCGGCGGCAAGAATGCCGTTGATCAAACTGTGAATTCCAGCTCAGGTTCTGCAAATCCGTGCTGCAAGGCCCAGTACGTTCAGGGCGGCAGCAGACGGTGCGGAAAAAAGCGCCGCTTAGAATCCGGCGCTTGAAAAGTCGGGCTGAGTATAGCTTCGGCACCCCCAAAGTCAGCTAAAAAAGCCCGTAAAGGCCGAATCTGTTACATCCATGAGCCTCTCAAATAGTGTAGGACGCGCGCTAGAAATATCCCTCCGCGGCGCTGACGAGCTGCTGCCGCAGGACGAGTGGGTGCGCAAGCTCCAGCGCTCCGAAGCCACCGGGACCCCCCTTCGCATCAAATTCGGTCTGGACCCGACGGCACCGGATATTCATCTGGGTCACACGGTGGTTTTCAACAAGATGCGCCAGTTGCAAGACCTGGGCCACACGGTGATCCCGCTGATCGGCGACTTCACCACCACCATCGGCGACCCGTCCGGGCGCAACAGCACCCGGCCGCCGCTGACCCGCGAGCAGATCGAGGCCAATGCGGCGACCTACTTCGACCAGCTGCGCCTGGTGCTGAACGTCGATATCGCCGAAGTCCGCTACAACTCCGAGTGGAGCGACCCCCTGGGCGCGCGCGGCATGATCCAGCTCGCCGCCAAGTACACGGTGGCCCGGATGATGGAGCGCGACGACTTCAACAAGCGCTTCAAGGGCGGCCAGTCGATCTCGGTGCACGAATTCCTCTACCCGCTGATGCAGGGCTACGACTCGGTCGCCTTGAAGAGCGACCTCGAGCTGGGCGGCACCGACCAGAAGTTCAACCTGCTCGTCGGCCGGCATCTCCAGCAGGAATACGGGCAAGAGCCGCAGTGCATACTCACTATGCCGCTGCTGGAAGGGCTCGATGGCGTCGAAAAGATGTCCAAGAGCAAGAACAACTACATCGGCATCAGCGAGGACGCCAACACCATGTTCGCCAAGGTGCTGTCGATCTCCGACGACCTGATGTGGCGCTGGTACACCCTGTTGAGCTTCCAGTCGCTGGAGCAGATCGCGGCGCTGAAGGCCGAGATCGAGGGCGGCCGCAATCCGAAGGACGCCAAGGTCGCGCTGGCGAAGGAAATCACTGCGCGCTTCCACAGCGCGGCGGCGGCAGATACGGCCGAACAGGATTTCATCAACCGCAGCAAGGGCGGCGTGCCGGACGAGATTCCCGAGGTGTCGCTGCCGGGCGCGCCGCTGGGCATTGCCCAGCTCCTCAAGCAGGCAAACCTCGCTTCTTCGGCGTCGGAAGGCAACCGCCTGATCGACGGCGGCGGCGTGCGCATCGATTCCGCCGTGGTCAGCGACAAGGCCCTGAAGCTGCCTGCGGGCAGCTACGTGGTTCAGGTCGGCAAGCGCAAGTTCGCCCGCGTGACCTTGAGCTGAGCGCCCGCTCAGCGCACCTCGATGGTGACGCGCCGGTTGCGCGGCTCGTCCACCTCGTCGGCGGTGGGAATGGCCAGGTCGCGCTCGCCTCGGCCTACGGCCTCGATGCGGTTGGCCGGGAACTGGCGCTCCACGAAGAGCTGGACCACTTCCTGCGCGCGGCGGCGCGACAACTGGTCGTTCTGCTCGCCGCTGCCCTTGGTGTCGGTGTGGCCCGTGACCACGATGTCGCCGCCGCTGCGCGCCAGGGCAGCGGCCAATGCCTCGGTCATGATCTGCTGCGATGCCGGGGTCAGCGTTGTGCCACCGATATCGAAATACACCGTGTAGCGCTGCGGCGGGGGCGGGCGCATGTCGAAAAGCGGCTTGTTTTCAGCCTGTACCTTGGCCGGATCGACCTGGTCGACCGCCGGGGCGCCGCTTGCGCCCACTGCGGCCGTGGCGCGCTGGTAGGGCTTGGAGAGCACTTCCTCGCCATCCTTGGCGCGCACCACCACCGCCGATGGCTTGCCGTCGGCCTGCGGCAGCAGCACCACCCGCGTACCCGGCGTCGAACAGGCGGCAAGAAGCGCGGCTGCCAGCGTGGCGATGAAGAGCGATGCGGGGCGGGACCTGGAGGAGATCGTCATGGCTTGCCGTCGGCTTGCACGATGAAGTCAGTGCCGCGGATGCCGATGGTGGCCGTCTGCGTTTCGACCCGGACCGCGTCGGGGTTGGTCTTGCCGATCAGGCCCGTGATCATGCGCATGGAGCCGCGCAGCAGCGAGACCAGCATGCCGCCCTCGTACGTCGTGCCGTCGAAGTGGAATTCCTTCAGGTCGAGCCGCGACGAGGGACCGACCACCAGCGTCGTGTCGTCGCGCAGCACCACGGAGGCGGACGAATCGGGGCCGGTCACGATGCGGTCCACGGTGCCCAGTGCATCGCCCGGGCTGGCGGGGCGCGTGGCACCGGTGCCGTTGAGCAGTTGCACGTTGCCGCGCACGGATTTCACGAAGCCCGCCTGGGGATCGGCCTTGGCCGGGGCCGCAGGCGCAAGCGCGGGTGTGGGTGCGGGTGCGGGCGAGGCAGCGGGAACCGCCACCGGGGCGGTCGAAGGAGTCTGGGCCTGTGCCAGCGCGGCCGAGCCCACAATGGCCAGGCCGCTCAAGGCGGTCACGAGTTTTTTCATCATCAAGGGGCTCTCTGCGAAACGGTGTTCCGCAATGGTCGCGAATATTAATGCGAAGGCGTTACATGAAGACACGGGGCCGATAATTCAGGCAGTTCTTGCGGCCTTTTACCGCTTTTCGTGTGGCCTATTGCCCAATTTCCGATGATTTTTACATGACGTTTACCCCTAAGACGCTGCTGCGCGTTTCCGTCGCCGTGGCCTTGATCACGATCGTGCTCAAGGGCCTGGCAGGCTACGTGACCAACTCGATGGGCCTGATCTCCGACGCGATGGAGTCCTTCGTGAACCTGGCGAGCGCCATGTTCGCGCTCGCCATGGTGACCATCGCCGAGCGGCCAGCCGACGACGACCATCCCTACGGCCATCACAAGGCCGAGTACTTCTCCTCGGGCTTCGAGGGCATCCTGATCGTCGGCGCGGCCATCGCGATCCTCTGGGTCTCGGTGCAACGCCTGCTGACGCCACAGCCGCTCGAGCAACTGGGCTGGGGCCTGGCGCTGTCGGTGATCAGTTCGGGCTTCAATGCCGGCCTGGCCTTCCTGCTGTTCCGCGCGGCCCGCACGCATCGCTCGATCGCGCTGGAGGCCGACGGCCGCCACCTGATGACCGACGTGTGGACTTCCGCCGCGGTGGTCGTCGGCATCGTCTGCGTGCAATTCAGCGGCTGGCTCTGGCTCGACCCGGTGCTGGCCATCGGCGTGGCGCTCAACATCGTGCGCGAGGGCGTCAAGCTGGTGTGGCGCTCGTCGCAGGGTCTGATGGACGAAGCGCTCGACGCCGAGACCCTTGCCACCGTGCGCGCCACGCTCGACGCGTTTGCCGCCCGCATGCCCGAAGGCACGCGGCTGCGCTTCGACGACATGGTGACGCGCAGCGCCGGCCAGCGCCGCTTTGCCGACCTGCACATGCACGTGCCCGGCCACTGGACCCTGCAGCACGCCGCCAGCATGCGCGACGAACTGGAGCAGGCCCTGATGGACGCGGTGCCCGGCCTGCGCGTCACGATCCAGCTCCTGCCCCTGACCATGGAAGCCCGCGCCACCCAGGCCGGCGAACATCACCCCCTATGAAGGCTGTTCTTCAACGCGTGGCGAATGCGCGCGTCGATATTGCGGGCCGCACCGTCGGTGCCATCGATTCGGGCCTGCTCGTGCTGCTGTGCGCCGAGCGCGGCGACACCGATGCGCTGGCCGACCGCATGCTCGCCAAGATCCTCAAGCTGCGCATCTTTTCGGACGACGCCGGCAAGATGAACCTCAGCGTGCAGGACATCGGCGGCGGCCTGCTGGTGGTGAGCCAGTTCACGCTGGCGGCCGATTCCAGCGCCGGTAACCGCCCCAGCTTCACTCAGGCCGCGCCGCCCGATGAGGGACGCCGGCTCTACGAGTACTTCGTGGCGCAGGCACGCGCCGCGCACCCGGTGGTGGCCACCGGCGAGTTCGGCGCCGACATGCAGGTGCACCTGCTGAACGACGGGCCCGTCACCATCCCGCTGCAGATGGCGGCGTAGCGGACGCCATCTACTTGCCGTACGGGCTGCGGATGCCCAGCCCCGCGAGGATCTCGATCTCGTAGGCTTCCATCTCGTCGGCGTCGGCCTCGCTGGTCTCGTGGTCCCAGCCCTGCGCATGCAGCGTGCCGTGCACCAGCAGGTGCGCGTAGTGGTCGGCGAGCGTCTTGCGGTTTTCCTTCGCCTCGCGCGCCACCAC
This sequence comes from Variovorax sp. Varisp85, assembly GCF_047304045.1. Lineage (NCBI taxonomy): Bacteria > Pseudomonadati > Pseudomonadota > Betaproteobacteria > Burkholderiales > Comamonadaceae > Variovorax > Variovorax sp. Varisp85. The sequence continues at coordinate 54,270 of NZ_JBGLYN010000017.1, read as the reverse complement.
CGGCGCGCACAGCACGAGGTCGGCCATCACCAGCGGGCTTTGCGCGTAGTCGAAGGTCAGCACGTTGGTCGCGTAGTCCTTGCCGCGGAACTCGCGGTTCAGGCGCTGGCCCTCGTCGGCATCGACGATGCGCACGGTGATCTCGCCGTCGATGTCGAGCGCATGGCGGATCCAGCGCGTCACGCTGTGGCGCGGCAGCGCGGCGCGGTGGCGTTCCACGCCCTTGAAGCGCCCGAACTGCAGCGAGAGCGAAAGTGCGGGGAGCCTGGAGGCGGCCATCTCAGTGGCCTCCCGCGCGCTTGCGCTGGCCGTCGTAGGCATCGACGATCTTCGCCACCAGCGGATGCCGCACCACGTCCGCACTCGTGAAGTGCGTGATCGCGATGCCGTTCACCCGCTTGAGCACGCGCTCCGCATCGATCAGGCCGCTCAGCTGCTGCTTGGGCAGATCGATCTGGCTCACGTCGCCCGTCACCACCGCCTTGGCACCGAAGCCGATGCGCGTGAGGAACATCTTCATCTGCTCGACGGTGGTGTTCTGCGCCTCGTCGAGGATCACGAAGGCGTTGTTCAGCGTGCGCCCCCGCATGAAGGCCAGCGGCGCGATTTCCAGCGCGTTGCGCTCGAATGCCTTCTGCACCTTCTCGTAGCCCATCAGGTCGTAGAGCGCGTCGTACAGCGGGCGCAGGTAGGGGTCGACCTTCTGCGTCAGGTCGCCAGGCAGGAAGCCGAGCCGCTCGCCCGCTTCCACCGCGGGCCGCGTCAGCACGATGCGCTGCACGGCGGCGCGCTCGAGCGCATCGACCGCGCAGGCCACTGCAAGATAGGTCTTGCCGGTGCCGGCCGGCCCGATGCCGAAGGTAATGTCGTGCTTGGCGATGTTGTCGAGGTACAGCGCCTGCGTGGGCGTGCGCGCGCGCAGGTCGGTGCGGCGGGTGACGAGCATCGCGAGGTCGTCGTCGCCGTCGAGCATCGAGCCGTCGCCGGCCAGCGTGAGCTGCACCACGGCCGGATCGATGACGCGCTGGGCGATTTCGTACAGCGCCTGCAGCACGTCCATTGCGCGCTGCGCGGAGGCCTTGGGGCCGTCGACCTTGAACTGTTCGTGGCGGTGCGCGATCTTCACGCCCAGCGCTTCCTCGATGCGGCGCAGGTGCGCGTCCAGAGGTCCGCACAGGTGGCCGAGGCGCGAGTTGTTCAGTGGGGTAAAGGTGTGTCGCAGAATCACGCCGGACATTTCAAGGAAAAAGGGCACCCATGATAGGCAAACTGACCGGCACGCTCGCTGAGCGCAATCCGCCGCAGGTGGTGGTGGACTGCAACGGCGTCGGCTACGAGGTCGATGTGCCGATGAGCACGTTCTACAACCTCCCCGGCACCGGCGAGCGCGTGTCGCTGCTCACGCACTTCGTCGTGCGCGAGGACGCGCAGATTCTCTATGGCTTCGGCACGGCCGAGGAGCGGGCGGCTTTTCGCCAGCTCATCAAGATCACCGGCGTGGGGCCGCGCACGGCCCTGGGCCTGCTTTCGGGCATGAGCGTGGGCGAACTGTCGCAGGCGATCACGACGCAGGAACTGGGCCGGCTCGTGAAGATCCCGGGCATCGGCAAGAAGACCGCCGAGCGGCTTCTGCTGGAACTCAAGGGCAAGCTCGGTGCCGACATCGGCCTGCCTGCGCACGCGGCGTCGGACGCGCAGGCCGACATCCTCCAGGCGCTGGTCGCGCTCGGCTATAGCGATAAGGAAGCTGCGCTCGCACTCAAGGCGCTGCCGAAGGATGCGACCGTGAGCGAGGGGATCAAGCTGGCGTTGAAGTCGCTGGCGAAGTGAGCGTGATTCAGGGCGCGCTCACGCCGACGGGGGGCATTCGTGGAGGGGAGCACCCGGTGGCCTTCGCACGCGCCCCAGAAGGGGCACTCAGGGATGGATCTTCTCGCCCTTGGCCAGCATCTCCACGAACTGCGCAATGCGCCGCGCCCGCGTCTCGGGCTTCTTCGCGCCCTGGGTACGGAACAGCACCGCGAAGCGGTTGCGCGAATCGAGCGTGGCGAAGAACTTCGCGGCCTTCTTGTTCGCATCGAGCGCAGCCTGCAGGTCGGGCGGTACCGTCGCCGCACTGACGCCCTCATAGGCCGCATCCCAGCGGCCGTCGGCCTTCGCGCGCTCGATCTCGGCATGGCCGGCCGGTTGCATGCGGCCTTCGTCGATGAGCTTCAGCACCTTGGCGCGGTTGATCTGCGACCAGATACTGCGCCTGGTGCGCGGCGTGAAGCGCTGCAGGAAGTACTGCGCATCCTCGCTCTTGCGCTGGCCGTCGATCCAGCCCCAGCACAGCGCTTCTTCCAGCGCGGCGGGATAGTCGATGGAGGCGATGCCGCTCTCCTTCTTTGCGATGCGCAGCCACACGCCGGCGGCGCTGGCGTGGTGGCGCTTGAGCCAGCGCGCCCACGACGCAGCGCTGCTGCACTCGATCGGCGTGTCGTGCGGAACGCGTTCCGTGCTCACGGCACCCACCAATAGCGCAGCGCGTGGAAGTAGATCGGCGCCGCGAAGATCACCGAGTCGAGCCGGTCGAGCATGCCGCCGTGGCCCTCGATCATCGAACCCCAGTCCTTCACGCCGCGGTCGCGCTTGATGGCCGACATGACGAGGCCGCCGAAGAAGCCCATCAAACAGATGGTGAGCGCCATCAGCGCCGCCTGCCACGGGTTGAACGGCGTGGCCCAGTAGAGCGCCGCGCCCAGCGCGGTGGCGCTTGCCACGCCGCCGACCAGGCCTTCCCAGGTCTTGGAAGGCGACAGCTCGGGCGCCACCTTGCGCCTGCCGAAGAGCTTGCCCCACACGTACTGCAGCACGTCGCTGCCCTGCACCACGATCACGAGGAACGCGATCAGCAGCAGGTTGCGGCCCTCGAAGCCCGGAATCTGCAGCGTGAGCAGCGCGGGCACGTGGCTGATGCAGAACACGCACACCATCAGCCCCCACTGGATCTTGGAGGTGCGCTCCAGGAAGCGCTGCGTGTCGCCGCCCATCGCCGCCAGGATGGGCAGCAGCAGGAAGGCATAGACCGGGATGTAGATCGAATACAGCCCGTACCAGTCGATCCAGATCAGGAAGTACTGCCCCGGCAGCGCGACGAAGAAGGCCAGCGCGATCGCCGCGTGGTCGCCGCGCCGCGTGTAGGCCAGGCTGATGAACTCGCGCAGCGCGTAGAACGAGATCAGGTAGAACAGCACGATCACGCCGCCCTTGCCGAAGGCGAAGGCAATGCCGATCACCGCCACCATCACCCACCATGCATTGACGCGCGAGTTGAGGTTGTCGATCACCGAATGCGGCTGGCCGCTCGCCACCCGCCACTTGAGCAGCGCGCCGATGGACGAGGCCAGCACCAGCACGCCGAAGACGCCACCGAAGAGCCTGAGCGTGGTCCACGCGAAAGGAGAGAGCTCGATCATGCGGCCGTCCCTCCGTCCTGCCTGCTGTTGGGTTCGAGGCGGTCGTATTCGGGGCGCAGGTCGAGCATTGCCGCGCGCGCGCGGGCCAGGAACGACACCTTCTCTTCCCCTTCCGCCAGCGTGATCGGCGTGCCGAAGCGCACCGTGCAGGCCAGCGGAATCGGCACCAGCACGCCCTTGGGCAGCACGCGCTTCAGGTTCTCGATCCACACCGGCACCAGCCGCACGTGGGGGCAGGCGCGCGCCAGGTGGAACAGCCCGCTTTTCAGCGGTAGCAGGATGTCTTCGCCCGTGTTGCGAGTGCCCTCGGGGAACATGATGAGCGAGTCGCCGCCCTCCAGCGCGTCCTTCATCTGGTCGACCGGGTTGCCGCCCTGGCCCGAGCCGTCGCGCCGGATCATCAGCGCGTTGAACACGTCCTTGCCGATGAAGTTGCGCAGCTTCGAGGCTTCCCAATAATCCTGCCCCGCCACCGGCCGCGTGAGTCCGCGCAGGTCGGGCGGCAGCGTGGCCCAAAGCAGCACGAAGTCGCCGTGGCTCGTGTGGTTGGCGAAGTACAGCGTCTGCTCGGCCTTCGGCGTGGTGCCCGACCAGATGGCGCGCACCCCGGTCAGCAGCCCGGCGGCGCCGATGATGAGCTTGCCGGCCACGACGGCGAGGCCGCGCCGCAGCACCGTGCTGTCGGGCTTTTCTGTCCTGTCGCTCAAAGTGCTGCCTCCGGCGTGCGCGCTTGGTTCGGTGCGCACCGCGGAACCGGCTTCGCCGGGCCGCCGGTGCGGCCCCCGGCGAGGGGGGAGGAGGCCACACGCAGTGGGCAAGCCTGGGGGAGAGTCATGACAAGTCCTGTGTCATCAAGGCAAGTAGGAACAGGGCGCTCTGGCAGGCCACCACGATGGCGTGGCGCTGCATGAGCTGGCGGGTGCCCTGCACGCGGTCGTCGAGCGGGCGGGGGGCGTGCTGCGACGGCGGCGGCTCGCGCAGCCCGAGGGCCGAGAGCGCGCGATCGAGCGCATCGAGCGAGGCGACGGTGCCGCGCGCGAGGCCGTCGAACAGGGCCTCGTCGAAGCGCAACCGGAACGCGAAGTAGCGCTCCAGCGCGCCGAGGATCACGACCGCGCCGAAGCCCATGGTGGCTGTGGTCGAGAGCGAGCGCAGCGTCAGCGCGAGCACCAGCGCCGAGATGCAGGTGAGCGCGAAGCCCCAGAGGGCCAGCAGCGCGATGGCGCGCAGCAGGCCTGCCAGCGCGGCGCAGGTGGTTCGTTCGTTGTCATCGGTCATGGGGCGGCACCTCCGGCAAAGGCTTGAAGGGCTCCAGCGACAGGCGCCACGCACCTCGCAGCACGATCTGCGGCCGTGCGCGGCGCACCGCGTCCTCGGCCTGGGCAGCACCGCCGGCCGCGCCGTAGCGGCCCAGCCAGGCGATCGCCGCGGCCGCGCTGCGCGAGAAGCCGAGCGCGCAGCAGACCCACACTGTCGCACCATCCGCGCTGCGCCGCTGGCCTTCGATGACGGCCGCCGCGCGCTGCAGGCGCACGGTGGGCGGCACTGTCAGGTCGAGCAGCGGCACGCAGCGCGCATGCGGCACGACGGCCGGCATCTGCAACTCGGCGCACAGGCTCACCAGCCGGGGCTGCCCGGCGGCCAGCCATTCGGCGTGCGTCGGGCGGCGGCCGAGCCGCAGGCCGGGCACCACCTCGACCGAGGCAGGCAGCCTGCGCGTCCAGAGCCAGGCGTTGACGGCGGCGCCGAGCCGGTAGGGCGCCAGCATCCAGCGCGCTGCCCAGGCCATGCGGCCATGGCCGTCCATTTGAAAGCCGCGGGCGCCGAAGCCGGCGTAGTTCAGCGCCACCAGCGCGAGCGATGCGGCCGGCCATGCGAGCCACAGCGCGACGCCGCCGCCACGCAGCGCGGCAGCCAGGAGCAGCGCCGCGCCGGCCGCGTAGAACCCCGCCAGCTTCCAGCGCTGGGCGTCCCGCGTGCAGCACCATGCGCGCGGCATCGACACCACGCGCTCCAGCGGCCACAGCCACACGCAGAACAGGCCGAGCAGCGCGCCGGTCGGAATGTCGATGAAGTGGTGCTGCCACGTCGTGAGCACCGAGGCGCAGATGGCGAAGGCCCACAGGTGCAGCACCAGCCGCGCCCACAGGGGCCGAATGAACTGGCGGTACCAGTCCCACAGGATGACCGCCAGCGCGATGTGCAGCGAGGGCGCCTGGTTGAACGGCTGGTCGAAGCCGCGCAGCGCATTGAACAGGAAGGCTGGTGCCCCCTCGACCGGCGGCTGCCCGAAGCTGAAGTGCAGCGGCCAGACGATGAAGCAGCTGCAGGCGATGAGCGTGGCCGTCACCAACCGCAGCGCATGCCGGTCCAGCGTGTGCCGGCTGCGCGCGAGGAACAGCGACAGCGCGTAGAAGACGTTGATCGTCCAGTACGGGAAGATCGTCCACGGCCAGAAAGGCACCTGCCGCTCCCACTCGAAAGCCATCGACGGAACGTTGGCGCGCGTGGTGGCCCACCAGTTGGCGAGGCCGTAGGTCGCATAGAACAGCGGCCCCAAGAACACCAGCCATGCGGCCGCGCGCTTCCAGGGCCGTCGTGCCGCAGAGGCGGTCATTGCGCGACGCGCACCGCCAGCGACACGGTGAAGATGCCCCACTCGTCGACCCGCTGGTCGATCTTGCGGAAGCCCGCTTCTTCCACCAGCTGGTCCATCTCGTGCTGCGTGCGGCGGCGCATCACCCAGGCTTCGCCCTGGCGGTGGCTGGTGAGGGCGCGCGCGATCATCTCGAGCTGCGGGTGCCAGGGCTGACCGGTGTAGACGAGATAGCCGCGGTCTTCCACCGCATCACCCACGCCCGCGAGCGAGCGGCGCACCATCTCGTTGTCGGGGAACAGCTCGTACAGGCCCGACACCACGGCCAGCGTGGGGCGCGGCGCCACGGTGGCGAGGCTCATGCGGTCGAAGGCGTCGGCCTGCACGAACTGCGCGACGTCTTCCAGGCCCTTCTCGGCGATGAGTGCGCGACCGTCGCGCACGTTGATGTCGCTGTAGTCGCGCAGCAGGATCGAGCTGGCCTTCACGGGGCTTGCGAGCACCGCATCGAGCACGTAGCGGCCATGGCCTGCGGCGATGTCCATCACGCGCACCTCGCGGTGCATTTCGGCCAGGCGCTCCATGGCGACGCGGATCAGCTCCTCGACATGGATCTTGCGCTGGCGGATGCCGCGCCAGCCGATGGAGTTCAGGTAGGTGTTGTCGATGGAGCGGCCGATGGCCGAGCTGCCCTGGGGGTGGTTGCGGTACACGTAGTCGAGCGTGCTGCCGGAGTCGAAGCCGGTGGCGTGGCCCAGCTTGATGCCTTCGGACATCGTGCCGCCCAGCTTCAGCCCGGCGCGGGTCATCGCCCAGTAGGCGCCGCGCGGCGACAGGGGCGACAGCGGCTCGGCCAGTGCGCGCGATTCGTCGGCCGTGTCGCCGCTCAGGTGCGCCTCGCGGCGGTCGACCGGCACGGCCGGCTCGTCGAAGCGCTGCAGGATGAATTCGCGGATCGAGGCCACCGCCGGCGCCCGGTCTTTCTCACCCAGCGTGTCGTGGAAGAAGCCCGGCAGCTCGGTCTTGGTTTTCACCGCGCTGCCCAGGCGCTCGAAGAACTGGTGCTGCGGCTTGTGGTGCACCACCCAGTCGGCGCCCGAGATCAGCAGCTGCACCGGTAGCGTGATCGCATTGGCGTCGGTCACCACGCGGTCGGCCGCCTCGTACAGGCCCAGCAGGATGTTGACCGCGATGGGTCGGGAGATCAGCGGGTCGCTCTCGTAGCTTGCGATGCGTTCGGGGTCGTGCGTGAGGAACTTCGCCTTCACGTAGCTGTTGACGAAGAACAGGCCGCGCAGCTTGTGCATCAGCCCGAGCCCGGCGCGCGCGAACGGCACATACAGCTTCACCTTGAAGGCCGGCGAGGCGAGCGTGAGACCGCGCACCTTGGGTGCGTAGTCGTGCGCCCAGGTGGCGATCAGCACCGCGCCCACGCTCTGCGCGACGACGTGGATGTCCTGCTCGGGCACGCCGTGCGCGCTGCCGATGTGCTGCACGAAGGTCTGCACGTCGCGCACCGAGGTGCCGAAGCTGGGGCTGTAGCCGCGCTGCCCGGGCGAGCGGCCGTGGCCGCGCGCGTCCCAGGCGAAGAAGTCGAAGTCGGGCAGCTCCAGCTCGTCGACCAGATGCGCCATGCGTGCACCGTGCTCATGGCCCCGGTGGAACAGCGCGATGGCGCCGCGCCGCGTGGCGCCGGTGGCCGGCCAGTGGCGGTAGAAGAGCGATTCGCCGTCGTGCGTCTGGAAGTGATGCTCGGCGGCAAGGCGTGGAGTGGTGTCGTTCATTGAATCCCTGTGATCCTTGGATCTTGTCTTGTTCAGTGGCGGCCGGCCGCGTCGGCTTCGGCCAGCGCGCGGCGGATGCGGTTGACGGTGGTCCAGGCCACCAGCGCGGCCAGCAGCGGCATCAGCCAGGCCGTCCAGCCCGGCAGCGGCCAGCCCAGCGCCACGTACAGGCCGAGCGCGCCGAACACGAAGGCCCGGTCGCTCTTGCCCAGCGGGCCGTCGTAGCGGCGCGAGGCGCCTACCGTGGGGCCCAGCGCACCGGCGAATTCGCTCAGCCCGGCCAGCACGATCACCGCGCCGACCCAGAACGGGCTGAACGGCGCCACCAGCGCAAAGGGCAGGTAGAGCGCTGCGTCGGAGACCACGTCGGTCAGTTCATTGAGAAAGGCGCCCAGCCTGCTCTGCTGGTTGTGCTCGCGCGCCAGCATGCCGTCGATGGCGTTGAAGGCCATGCGCAGGAACATCCACAGCGGAATGAGCGCGAAGGCACGCAGAGAAGGCGCCGTGAAGAAGAGCCGGAGCCCGAGCGCGACCGACACCACGCATGCCGCCAGCGTGACCTGGTTGGCGGTGACGCCCATCGCATGCAGGCGGACCACCAGCGGCCGCAACAGGGCCTGGAAACGCGGCTTCAGTTCGTAGATCGACACGTGCTGGCTTCTCCTCGCTTGTTATATGGCCGGATACACGGCCGGAGCATTCTGCCAGTGTGGCAGGCACTAAACTCGCCGTCGAAGAACCCCCTCGCAATGACCATCCAGACCGACGACTTCGCGCCCGCCCCCCAACGCGTGGTGTCCGCTGCCCCCGCTTCGCCCAACGAAGAGGCGATCGAACGGGCCCTTCGACCGAAGCTGCTCGACGAGTACGTCGGCCAGGCCAAGGTGCGCGAGCAGCTCGAAATCTTCATCGGCGCCGCGCGCAAGCGGCAGGAAGCCCTCGACCACGTGCTGCTGTTCGGCCCGCCGGGCCTGGGCAAGACCACGCTGTCGCACATCATCGCGGCCGAGCTCGGCGTGAACCTGCGCCAGACCTCCGGCCCCGTGCTCGAGAAGCCCAAGGACCTGGCCGCGCTGCTGACCAACCTTGAGCCGAACGACGTGCTCTTCATCGACGAGATCCACCGCCTGAGCCCGGTCGTCGAGGAAATCCTGTACCCCGCGCTGGAGGACTACCAGATCGACATCATGATCGGCGAGGGGCCGGCCGCGCGCAGCATCAAGCTCGACCTGCAGCCCTTCACCCTGGTGGGCGCCACCACCCGCGCCGGCATGCTGACCAACCCGCTGCGCGATCGCTTCGGTATCGTCGCGCGGCTGGAGTTCTACACGCCCGAAGAGCTGGCGCTGATCGTGCATCGCAGCGCGGGCCTGCTCAAGGTCGAGACCGACACGGCCGGCGGCTTCGAGATCGCCCGCCGCTCGCGCGGCACGCCCCGCATCGCCAACCGCCTGCTGCGCCGCGTGCGCGACTACGCCGACGTGAAGGGCAATGGCCGCATCACCGAAGACATCGCACACAGGGCGCTCGCCATGCTCGACGTCGACCCGCAGGGCTTCGACCTGATGGACCGCAAGCTGCTCGAAGCCGTGATCCATCGCTTCGACGGCGGCCCGGTGGGGCTCGACAACGTCGCGGCCAGCATCGGCGAGGAGCGCGACACCATCGAGGACGTGATCGAGCCCTACCTCATCCAGCAGGGCTACCTGCAGCGCACGCCGCGCGGGCGCATCGCCACGCTGGCGGCGTACCGGCACCTGGGCGTGGCGCCGCCTTCGGGCCGCGCCGAGGGGCCCGATCTTTTCGGAGCTTGAACCTTATGCACACCCATGACCTGAGCGCCTGGCAGCACGATCATCATTTCGGCGCCGACACCTCTTCGGCCGAGCGCAGCACGCGCCTCGTGATGTGGATCACCGCCGCAATGATGATGGTCGAGATCGGCGCCGGCTGGTGGTTCAATTCGATGGCGCTGCTGGTCGACGGCTGGCACATGAGTTCGCATGCGCTGGCCATCGGGCTGAGCGCGTTCGCGTATGCGGCAGCACGCCGTTATGCGCGCGACCCGCGTTTCGCCTTCGGCACCTGGAAGATCGAGGTGCTCGGCGGCTTCGCGAGCGCGCTGGTGCTGCTGGGCATCGCGGTGCTGATGGTGGCCGGCTCGCTGGAGCGGCTGTGGTCGCCTTCGGCGATCCTCTACCCCGAAGCCATTTCGGTGGCAGTGCTGGGGCTGGTGGTCAACCTGGTCTGCGCGCGGCTGCTGGGCGGGGCGCATCACCACCATCATCACGGGCACGACCACGGACATGGGCACGACCACGACCACGACCATGCACACGGCGATCACGGCCACGATCTGAACCTGCGCTCTGCCTACCTGCACGTCGTCGCCGACGCCGCCACCTCGGTGCTGGCCATCGCGGCGCTGCTCGGCGGCTGGTTCTACGGCTGGGCCTGGCTCGACCCGGCGATGGGCATCGTCGGCGCGGTGCTGGTGGCGGTCTGGGCCAAGGGGCTGCTGAAGCAAACCGGCAAGGTGCTTCTCGACCGCGAGATGGACCACCCCGTCACCGGAGAAATCCGCGAAGGCGTCGAGACGATGCTGACCGGTTCGAAGACGCGCGTGGCCGACCTGCATGTGTGGCGCGTGGGGCGCGACGCCTATGCCTGCGCGCTGACGGTGGTGACGCATTCGCCCACGCTGACGGCCGACGAGGTGCGCGCCTGCTTCTCGATGCACGAGGAAATCCGCCACTCGACGGTCGAAATCCAGCGCTGCGTGGATTGAGTGGGTCTTGCTCCTTCCCGTTCCGGGGGAGGGAGAAATGCGAAGCCAAGGGCCAGTCACGCGTCACCGGAGTGTCACGGCAGCGCCATCATGCGGTCACGCCGCGGTGGGAGCCTACCCGTCCATGCAACGCGACGACGCTTTCCTTCGCGCATGGCGCGACACCGCGACCCGGGCCCTCGACCCGGAGGACGACGATCGCGCTCGTCCACCCCTGCAATTCCGTACCCTGTGGATCTCCGACCTGCACCTGGGCACGCCCGGCTGCCAGGCGCGTGCGCTGCTCGACTTCCTGAAGCACACCGAGTGCGAAACCCTGTTCCTGGTCGGCGACATCATCGACGGCTGGCAGCTCAAGCGGCACTGGTACTGGCCGCAGGCGCACAACGACGTGATCCAGAAGCTGCTGCGCAAGGCGCGCAAGGGCACGCGCGTGATCTTCATTCCGGGCAACCACGACGAGTTCGCGCGCAAGTACCTGCACCACAACTTCGGCGGCATCGACGTGGCCGATGAATGGATTCATGAAACCGCCGACGGTCGCAAGCTGTGGATCATCCACGGCGACCTGTTCGACGGCGTGATCCAGTGCGCCAAGTGGCTCGCCTACGTGGGCGATTCGCTCTACGAATTCACGCTCAAGCTCAACCGCCACCTCAACTCGCTGCGCGCACGCATGGGGTTGCCGTACTGGTCGCTTTCGAAGTACCTCAAGGGCAAGGTCAAGCGCGCGGTGAGCTACGTGGGCGACTTCGAAATGGCCGTGGCCCGCGAAGCCCGCAAGCGCGGCGCGCAGGGCGTGGTCTGCGGCCACATCCACCACGCCGAGATGCGCGACATCGACGGCATCCTCTACTGCAACGACGGCGACTGGGTCGAGAGCCTGACCGCGCTGGCCGAGCATGCCGACGGCACGCTGGAAATCATCGACTGGGCAAAGCACATGCCCGTGCCGGCGAAGGCCGTGCCGCAGCGCGAACCCGTCGCGACCTGAACGACGCGCTCAGCCCTTGCGGGCCGGGCCGTCCGCCGTACGGCCGAGCTGGTCGCGCCAGGTGTCGTAGTGCCTGAACATGCTCTTGCCCAGTTCGTCCATCCACAGCCACCAGGCCAGGGCGAGGTTCTCGGGCCCAGGAGGTTCCGCCGCTTCCCGCAGCGCAGGGGTCGGTGGTTCGGGCAGTTCGTAGTCGCACAGCCGTTCGACGCTGGCGTGCGAGAAGCCGGGAATGACAGAGCTCAAGGTTGCTTCCTTCGAAGGTGGCGCACTTTTTCTGTGACGCCCGGAACGACTCCCGTACGAATTGAAACATCTGCCGGCGCGGCGGGATATCGGACTATCCCGAGTAAATGAAAACAAAAGTCTGCGCTAGTGATTGGCGCGAAGCGCGGCTCATCGCGTGCGCATTCGTCGCTTCCGACGATGCCTGCGGGGCGCCTGGGCGCCAAGATGGCTCCACACGGCAGGCGTTCCACGCGGAGCCGAAGGAGACGAGGCATGGCGGGTCCACTGCAGGGGTTGCGGGTCATCGAGATGGCGGGCATCGGCCCCGGCCCGTTCTGCGCGATGCTGTTCGCCGACATGGGCGCGGAGGTGATCCGCATCGCCCGCCCGGGCACGCAGCCCGATGCGCATGACATCCTCGCGCGCGGCCGCAGCACGCTGCAGACCGACCTGCGCGCGGAAGGCGCGGCGCAATCCGTGCTCGATGCCGTCGAGAAGGCCGACGTGCTCATCGAAGGCTTCCGCCCCGGCGTCATGGAGCGGCTGGGCCTCGGCCCCGCGCCCTGCCATGCGCGCAATCCGCGCCTGGTCTACGGCCGCATGACCGGCTGGGGCCAGCACGGCCCGCTGGCGCATGCCGCGGGGCACGACATCAACTACATCGCCATCAGCGGCGCACTGCATGCCATCGGCCGCGCGGGCGAGCCGCCCGTGCCGCCGCTCAACTACGTGGGCGACTTCGGCGGCGGCGCGATGCTGCTGGCCTTCGGCATCCTCGCCGCGCTGCACGAGGCGAAGCAGTCGGGGCAAGGGCAGGTGGTCGATGCCGCCATGGCCGATGGCGCGGCGCTGCTGTCGGCCATGATGTACGGCCTCAAGTCGGCCGGCCGGTGGAGCAACCAGCGCGGCGAGAACATGCTCGACGGCGGCGCGCATTTCTACGACACCTACGCCTGCGCCGACGGCAGGTACGTGGCCGTGGGCGCCATCGAGCCGCAGTTCTACGCGCTCCTGCGCGAGCGCTGCGGCATCGCCGACGACCCCGCCTTCGACGCGCAGATGGACGCCGACCGCTGGCCGCTGCTCAAGCTGCGCATGGCCGACCTGTTCCGCACCCGCACGCGCGACGAGTGGTGCGTGCTGCTCGAGGGCAGCGACGCCTGCTTCGCGCCCGTGCTCGATTGGGACGAGGCCCCAGAACATCCGCACAACGTGGCGCGCGGCACCTTCGCCAACGTGGGCGGCGTGGTGCAGCCCGCGCCCGCGCCGCGTTTCAGCCGCACCGCGCCGGTCGTGCCTCCGGCCGCCGCGCGCGACGACGGCGAGACCGTGCTGCGCCGCTGGGGCGTGGCGGCCCACGCCATCGCACCGCTGTGCGCTTCCTGACGAAGCAAGCCGACGACAAACGAAGAAAGGCGACATGGCCATCGATTTCCGCCGCTCCTGGAGCGATGAAGACCTGGAGCTGTACCGCGACAACGTGGTGCGCTTCATCGAAACCGAAGTGCTCCCGCACGACGAGGAAGCCCGCAGGCGCGGCCACGTGGGCCACGAGGTCTGGCGCAAGGCCGGCGCGCTCGGCCTGCTGTGCGCGGACATTCCCGAGCAATACGGCGGCGCCGGCGGCGACTTTCGCCATGAAGCCGTGTTCTACGAGGAGATGTCGCGCCGCGCGCTCACCGGCATGGCCAGCTCGGTGCACAGCATCGTGGCGCACTACTTCCTCAACCACGGCACCGAGGCGCAGAAGCGCAGCTACCTGCCGCGCATGGCGCGCGGCGAGCTGGTCGGCGCCATCGCCATGACCGAACCCGGCGCAGGCTCCGACCTGCAGGGCGTGCGCACGCGCGCCGAGAAGAAGGACGGCGGCTATGTCGTCAACGGCTCCAAGACCTTCATCACCAACGGCTTCCTGGCCGGCGTGGTGCTGGTGGTGTGCAAGACCGACCCGACGCAGGGCGCCAAGGGCACCTCGATCCTCATCGTCGAGACCGAGGGTTGCAAGGGCTTCCGCGTGGGCCGCGTGCTCGACAAGATCGGCATGAAGGCGCAGGACACCTCCGAGCTCTTCTTCGACGACGTGCGCGTGGGCGCCGACGCGCTGCTCGGCGGCGTTGAGGGTCAGGGCTTCTTCCAGCTCATGAGCGACCTGCCCTATGAGCGCACCATCATCGGCCTGAGCGCGCTGGCCACCATGGAAGGCGCCTACCAGGCCACGCTGGACTACGTGCGCGATCGCAAGGCCTTCGGCAAGCCGATCGCCGAATTCCAGAACACCCGATTCAAGCTGGCCGAGATCGCCACGCAGATCAAGGTGGGCCGCGCCTTCATCGATCGCTGCGTGGAAGACCTCGTGGCCGGCAGGCTCGACACCGCCACCGCCTCGATGGCCAAGCTCTGGGGCTCGGAGGCGCAAGGCCGCGTGGTCGACGAGTGCCTGCAGCTGTTCGGCGGCTACGGCTTCATGAACGAGTACATGGTGGCGCGCATGTACGCCGACGCGCGGGTGCAGCGCATCTACGGCGGCACCAACGAGATCATGAAGGAGGTGATTTCGAGGGCGCTGTGAGCAGTGCGTTCAGGACAGCCGTCGGATCTCCGCCCGCGCAATTTCGCGGTGGTGGTACGACGGCGAGAGGCCGATGAACTGCGTGTACTTCTCGCGCGCCGCATCGGGATGGCCCGCGTCTTCCAGCTCCAGCGCTTCCAGCGTGAACTGGGTGAAGAGCCGGTTGGCATCGTTTTCGCGCGGCGAAGCGGCCAGCGACCCGGGCTGCAGCTCGGGCTGCGCGGTGTAGATCTTCCGCTGTACCTCGATCACCTCGATCAGCGCGCGGCCGATGCGCTGGATGTTCTCGTCCACGGGACCGAGATCGGTCGTCCGCACATCCGCCGCGGCCTGATCCAGCAGGTGCGAGGCCACGCGCAGCAAGCGGTGAAGCTGCTTGTATTTCATGGGCGGGCCGCTCCGTGCATGCGGCTGCCACCGGTCTTCGCCGCTTCCGCGCAGCCGTTTTCTTGCAGGACTCTCATCCGCCGGCCCGTTTCGCGCCGGAGGCCGTGCGCTGCGAGGCCGCAGTCGCCGCGGCTTCCTCGGTGCGCTGCTTGTCGGCGAGCTGGCGCTCCCGCTCGGCGATGGCCAGGCTCTTGGCCACGTCGGTGCCGTGCACCTTCACCGAGAACGCCTTGCTCACGCTGCCCTTGCCCGTGGTGTAGGTGATGGCCAGCCAGTAGCCGGGATGGTTCGGCTTGGGCGTCTTGAAGTGGACACCGCTCACGCCGCTGGTGTTGTTGCGCCGGGTGATCTCCGACTTCGAGCGCTTGGCCGTGCGCGGCCCGGGCGCATGGGCCGACAGCCCCATGCGGATCGCCTCCTCGGCCGGGTGTATGCGCGCCAGCCCCGTCATGCGCTTGAGCTGCTGCGCGCGCTCCTGGACCGCCAGCGCCTGCGCGGCGTCGCCCAACTCCGCGACGGGGAAGTCGGTGCGAAGGATTTCGTCCGGTGCGATGTAGGTCTTGGCCATCCACGCCCGCACCCGGCCGCCCGGTGCCAGGTGGTGGAACACGCCTGGCACGCCGGTGCTGTTGTTGGCGCGGCGCTTCTCGGCCCGCACGCGGCGCGCCTGTGGCGGCACGTTGCGCACGATGAAGTCGCGCCAGTCCTGCGCATGGAGCAGCGCCTGCTCCGCGCCGCCATAGCTGGCCTTGCCGAACAGCCTGTGGTGGCGAACACCGTTGCGTACGATGGAAACTTCGAAACCCCAGGGCCTGGAGTAAATGCCGTACATGGCTGCCGGATTGGGGATTCCTTTGGGCATTCTCGACGTGATGCTGCTCTCAGCGGTGCTGATTCCGATGGACTCCCCGAGTTGCCTGCCGCTCGTTGGCGCACGCATTTCGCAGCTATTTTGGCCGAAGCGCAATGACAACTCCGCGGAGGCAGTCATGCACCGAAAAATGCAGAAAAAGGGCCTCACCGCTGCGGCCTCGCCTCGACGGCGGCCTGGCCGTGCCGGCTGGCTTCCCGCCGAAGGGAAGGGGCGAGCGTGCCGGTGTCAGGCATCAGCTTCTGCTCGAGTTGGCGCTCGCGCTCCTCGATGGCCAGCAGCTTGGCCTTCTCGGGGCCGTGCTCCTTGATGGAGAAAGCCTTGCTCACGCTGCCCTTGCCCATGGTGTACGTGATGGCGAGCCAGTAGCCCGGGTGGCCGGGGTTGGGCGCCTTGAAGTGCACGCCGCTCACGCCGCTGGAATTGGTGCTGCGCTTGATCTCGGACTTCGAGCGCTTGGGCGACAGCAGCCCGGCGGGAAAGGCCGGCGGGCTCTTGCGGATCGTTTCCTCGGCCGGATGCAGCCTGGCCAGCCCGGCCATGCGTTCCAGTTGCCGTGTCCGCTCCTCGACGGCCAACTCCTGCGCGGCCTCACCCACCGCGTTCACCGGAAAGTCGGTGCGCAGGATCTCGTCGTGCCCGATGTAGGTCTTGGCGACCCAGGCCCGCACCCTGCCGTCCGGGGCGACCTGGCAGAAGACGCCGGACACGCCGGTGGTGTTGTTGATCCGCAGCTTCTCGGCCCGGGTGCGCCGCGGCACCGGCGGCACGCTGCGCACGATGCCGTCGCGCCAGTCCTGCGCCTGCAGCAGCGCCTGTTCCTCGCTGCCGTAGCTGGCGCGGCCGAACTGCTTGTAGTAGCGCGTGCCGTTGCGCACGATCGACACCTCGAAGCCCCAGGCACGGCGATAGATGCCGTACATGGCGGCAGGATTCGGGGTTCCTTTGGGCATGGTGGCTCCGGCTTTCGCCGCTCCCTTACTCGCTATCTGTTGCCTGCTGTCGCGGCAGTTGGAAGACTCTGACCTCTGGAGGAATCCTAGGGATTGGCCAATGGCCGGGGAATCACCGGAATCAGTAGTAATCGAGGGGCGCCGGAGTGAGTCATCCTGGACAAGGTTGCCGGCCCTGCAAAACGGCCGCGACGCACGGGCAGAGTCCGCCTAGCGGATCACCCCGAGCTTGCGCGCAATCGCCACCGCCTGCGTTCGGCTCTTCACATCCAGCTTCATGTTGATGTTGCGCAGGTGCGTGCGCACCGTGCTGTCCGACACGAACAGCTTTTCCGCCATCGCGTTGTTCGAGTACCCCTCGGCCAGCAACTGCAGCACGCGGATCTCCTTGCGGGTCAGCGGCTCCTTCATCGCATCGGCCGCGGGTGTTTCCACCTCGCCACTGCCGGCCGGCCCGGCCGCTTGCAGCAGCCGCTGCAGGTGATCGGCGAGTATCGGATCGCTGCTGCCGCGCGTGCCCTCCTGCATGGCCGCCGCATAACGGTGCAACAGCGTGCCCACCACCGGGCCTTCATCGAGGATCAGCCGCATGAATCCTTCCTGGCTCGCCGCCTGCAGCACCCCGCCGATCTGCTCGATCGCGGCGGCCGCGTCGCCGATGCGTTGCAGCGCCAGCGCGCGCAGCACCCTGAGCTTGAGCGCGCGCCGGTTGCGGGCCGAGGCCAGCGCCGCATGCAGCTCGGCGTCGAGCGCGCCCAGTGCCGCGCGCGCATCGCCGAAGACGATTTCCCAGCGGGCCTTTGCCAGCGCGAGGTAGTCGAGGTCGTGCGCAGGCAGGCGCTGCCGCCGCTCGCTGTCCCACAGCGCGGGGTCGTCGGCGCGCAGCAGTTCGTCGCGCGATGCGGGACCGTTGCCCTGCAGAAGCAGCATGCGCGAGCGCTCCAGCTTCGCGCCCGCCACCACGCGCGGCAGCTGCCGGTGGTGGCCCAGGTATTCGAGCTCGGTCAGCGCCTGGAACGCGGCGTCGATGTCGCCCGCATGGAACGCGAGCCGCGAGCGCATCACGTGGCTCAGGATCATGTGGTCCGGCAGGCCCACGTCGCGCGCCAGCGGCAGGTACACGTTCAGCAAATGCTCGGCCTGCACCAGCTGGTTGGTTTCGTACACGGCGCCCGCGTAGAGCACGCCCGCCCACGCATTGCCGTGGCTGTGGTTGTACGACACCGCATGCGTCGAATCGACCGCCATGCGCAGCCGCGCGGTGGCCTGCCGCAAGCGGCCTTCCTGCAGGTCGAACAGCCCGGCCAGCGACTCGGTGTACATGCGGTTGAAGGTGCTGTTGCCCTGCTCGCGCCGCGCCGCGTCGAGCAGGCGCCGCGCCTCGTGCGGGTCGCCGCGCACGGCCAGGATGTGGGCCATGGCGTTGAGCAGCACGCTGTCGGCGAAGGCCAGGCCGGTGGGCAGGCGCGCCAGGCTCTGGCGGCCGGCCTCGTAGGCCTCGTCGTGGCGGTCCTGCATCGCCAGCAGCAGGGGCACCAGCGTGTGGGCGCTTGCACGCACCTCGGCGATGGGGCTGTCGAGGCAGCCCGACTTTTCGAGCTGGCGCATCGCGTCCCACGGGCCGTGCGTGAAGCAGGTGGCCCACAGCGAGATGGGCTGCAGGAACGGATGCTCGCGCAGCTGGTGTTCGGGAATGGCGGAGAACCAGCGTGCCAGCATGCGCATGCGGCCCTGCTCCAGGAACTGCGTCGCGTAGCTGTCGAGCAGGGTCAGCGCATACGGATGGTCGCCGCCTTCGATCGCGTGGTCGATGGCGGGCACGGGGCGGTCGTGCGACTCGTACCAGCCCGAGGCCGCGAGGTGCAGGCGCTCCAGCTCGCCGGGCAGTTCGCGCGCCAGCTGCGCGCGCAGGAAGTCGGCAAACAGGCTGTGATAGCGCCACGCACCGCCGTCGCCGCTCACGGGTGTGAGGAACAGGTTCGACGCGGCCAGCCGTTCGAGGATGGCTGCACAGTCCACGCGCGGGCACAGCGCCTGGCACACCGATGCATCGAGCTGCCGCAGGATGCTGGTGCGCAGCAAGAAGTCGCGGATGTCCTTCGGCTGGTGCGCGAGCACGTCTTCGGCCAGGTAGTCGGCCACGGCGCGGTCCGAGCCCGAGAAGCGTTCGACAAAACCGGTCCCGGTGCCATGCCGCTGCAGCGCCATCGACGCGAGCCAGATCGCGGCCACCCAGCCTTCGGTCTTGCGGTGCAGCTGCGACAGCATCTCGGCCGGCAGCACCTGGGCCGCATGCAACTGGCGCAGCCCGAAGAAGGCGCTGGTCTCCTCGAGGCTGAAGCGCAGGCGGTCGGTGTCGATCTCCATCAGCTGGCCGCGCGCGCGCAGCCGCCCCAGGCCCAGGTCGGGCAGGCTGCGCGAGCCGATCACGATCTGCCCGCCGCGCGGCAGGTGCTCGACGATCTCGCGCACCACGCCCAGCACCGCCGGCTCCTGCACCCTTTCGAAGTCGTCGAGGAACAGTGTGAAAGGCGAGTCGTGCGCGGCCAGTGCGGCCACCGCATCGAAGGGCGCGTTGGCGCGCGGCTCTTCCACGCCCATGCGCTGCACGGCTTCGGCCAGGCAGTGGAGAAAGCGCGAGACGTCGTTGTCGGCGCGGTCCAGCGTGAGCCATGCCGTGGCCACGCCCTGCGCCTCCCTGCGCTCGCGGATCTGCGCCATGGCCGTCGTCTTGCCGAAGCCGGCCGGCGCCCGCACGAGCACCAGCTTCACGGCCGCCGCAGCGATCTCCTCGCCGATGGCCGTGCGCGGCACCTGCGTGGCGACGAAGGCCGGTGGGTTGAGCTTGGTTTCGAGAATCCGGGGTGTGGGGGACTGCATGCGGAGGCGAAATCCCGTCGTTTCCGACGATGTGTGCGGTCGATTCTGCTTCCTAAACTGGCGGGGGACAAACCCGCAAAGACACCTCAAGGACACCCAGAGATGCAACTCGATTCCAGCATTGGCGCCGTTGTCACCGGCGGTGCCTCGGGCCTCGGCGCCGCCACAGCGCGCCGCCTTGCCGGCCATGGCGTGAAGGTCGCGCTGTTCGACCTCAACGCCGAACAGGGCGAGGCCCTGGCGAAGGAACTGGGCGGCGTGTTCTGCAAGGTCGACGTCACCTCCGAAGAGCAGGTCGATGCAGCGTTCGCCAGGGCGCGCGCGGCGCATGGCCAGGAGCGCGTGCTCGTCAACTGCGCCGGCACCGGCAATGCGGTGAAGACCGCGAGCCGCGACAAGACGACGGGCGAGATCAAGCACTTTCCGCTCGCGAACTTCGACCGCATCATTCAGATCAACCTCGTCGGCACCTTTCGCTGCATCGCCAAGTCGGCGGCCGGCATGCTCACGCTCGACATGCTGGAAGACGGCGAGCGCGGTGCCATCGTCAACACCGCCTCGGTGGCTGCGCAGGACGGGCAGATGGGACAGGCCGCCTACACCGCATCGAAGGCCGGCATCGTCGGCATGACGCTGCCCATCGCGCGCGACTTGATGGGCGAGGGCATCCGCGTGAACACCATCCTGCCGGGCATCTTCGACACGCCGCTGCTGCAGGGCGCACCCGACAACGTGAAGGCCGCGCTGGCGGCATCGGTGCCGTTCCCCAAGCGGCTGGGCAAGCCGGCGGAGTACGCCACGCTGGCGGAGCTGATGATCACCAACGGCTATTTCAACGGCGAGAGCGTGCGGCTCGATGGGGCCATTCGCATGGCGCCGCGCTGACCCGAACCAGCTTGCGAACACAGGAGAACCCCATGCCCGAAGCATTCATCGTCGCCGCCGCGCGCACCGCCGGAGGCCGGCGCAACGGCCGCCTTGCCGGCTGGCACCCGGCCGACCTCGCCGCGCAGGTGCTCGACGCCCTGGTGGCGCGCACCGGTGCCGACCCCGCGCTGGTCGAGGACGTCATCATGGGCTGCGTCGGCCAGGCCGGCGAGCAGGCATCGAACGTCGCGCGCAACGCGGTGCTGGCCTCGCGTCTGCCCGAGTCGGTGCCGGCCACCTCGGTCGACCGGCAGTGCGGCTCGTCGCAGCAGGCGCTGCATTTCGCGGCGCAGGCCGTGATGTCGGGCAGCATGGACATCGTCATCGCCGCCGGCGTGGAAAGCATGACGCGCGTGCCGATGGGCCTGCCCACCACGCTGCCGCTGAAGAACGGCCTGGGCTTCTACATGAGCCCTTCGATGCAGAAGCGCTACCCCGACGTCCAGTTCAGCCAGTTCACCGGCGCCGAGATGATCGCCAGGAACTACGGCATCGAGAAAGACGAGCTCGACCGCTATGCTCTCGAAAGCCACCGGCGCGCCATCGCCGCCACCCGGGCCGGCCACTTCGAGCGCGAGATCGTGCCCGTGGCGGTGCGCATGGCCGACGGTTCCGAAACCGGCGAGCAGCACACCACCGACGAAGGCATCCGCTACGACGCCACGCTGGAGAGCATCGCGGCCGTCAAGCTCATCGCCGAAGGCGGGCGCTGCACGGCGGCCACCGCCAGCCAGATCTGCGATGGCGCGAGCGGCCTGATGGTGGTGAACGAGCGCGGCCTGAAGACGCTGGGCGTGGAGCCGCTGGCGCGCGTGCACCACATGAGCGTGATGGGCCACGACCCGGTCATCATGCTGGAGGCGCCGCTGCCCGCCACGCAGCGCGCGCTGAAGAAGGCGGGCATGAAGATCGACGACATCGATCTCTACGAGGTAAACGAGGCCTTCGCGCCGGTACCGCTGGCCTGGCTGCAGGTGCTGGACGCCGACCCGGCCCGGCTGAACGTGAACGGCGGCGCGATCGCGCTGGGCCATCCGCTCGGCGCGTCGGGCACCAAGCTGATGACCACGCTGGTCCATGCGCTGGGCCAGCGCGGCAAGCGCTATGGCCTGCAGACGATGTGCGAAGGCGGCGGGATGGCCAATGTGACCATCGTCGAGCGGTTGTGAACCTGGGGCGAGCGCATCGCCTGGCAGCCATTCATTCGGACACGCATGCGTTGAGCCATCGAATGGCGGGATGCGCGCCGGGCAGGGCGCATGCCGCGGCCTCGCGCATCAACCGCAGCCCCTTGTTGCTGTTGGCGAGCAGTACGACGGCCGACTGCTCTGCCATGCTGCCCATGGCGAACGCACGGGTGCCATCCATCTTCCCCCATTGGAAGAAGGTGCCGTGGTTCGGCTCCAGCCCCCAGCCGAGGCCCCAACCTACCTCGGGATCCAGTTCGGTTTCCGTGGGCTGGCCGCGCAGGCGCTCCGCGCTCTCCTTGGGTACATGCGCATGGCAGGTCAGCCATGCGCAGTGGGTGGCTTCCTTCAGCCGCTCGCCGCGCAGCACTGCGCCGAGAAAGGCGCCGTAGTCTGCCGCCGTCGTGTGCAGCGAAAAAGAGGCGCTGGCTGGGTAGCGCGGCACGTCCACGGGTGCTTCGCCTTCGTGCGGGGCAGCGAGGTTGTCCTGGAAGCTGGCCGACTGTTCGAGGCTCGACGACTGCATGCCCAGCGGATCGAACACCAGTTGCCGCATCGTTGCCTCGAGCGGCTCACCAGTGATCGCCGTCATGACGGATTGAAGGTAGTTGAAGCCGACGCTGGAATAGCTGAACCACTCGCCGGGCCGGAAGTGGACTTGCAGCGGCTGGTTCTTCGCTCTCAGGTTGGGCAGGCCGCAGGTGTGCGTCAGCAGATGACGCGCGGTAATAGCCGCGAATGCAGCATCGCCGGGCAGCACCGTCGGAACGAAGTGCGCCAGCGATCCGTCTAGCGTCAGTTCGCCGGCGTCCACCAGCTGCAGTGCGGCGTAGGCCACGATCGGCTTGGTGAGCGACGCGGCCTGGAACACGGTCTGAATGTTGACGGGTGCGTTGTCGATCGTGTTCCTGACCCCGAGGGCGGCCAGCGCGTCTACTTTTCCGTGGCGCAGCACGGCCATCGACACGCCCGGGATGCCTGCGGTTTCCATTAGGGGCTGCAGCCGGCCTTCGAGTGTTGTCGAAGTGATGGAATTCATTCGCGGTTCCGTTCGCATGCCGCATGCGGCTCTGACTAGATGGCATTGACAGCTTTGGCCAGCACCCGATCGTCATGACCGGGTTCCGCGGTGATCCGGGTGCTGCGATCACTTCGCAAGATACGCCTCGACCGCCGGGCCCCACAGCCCTTGCTGCACGATCAGCATGTGCCCGTTCGTGCCGGGCTCCAGCGCATAGGTCTCGAAGGTGCCCTTGCCGCCAGCTGCCGTGAAGGCTTCGAAATTCTTCCGGCTGTGCGCCATCGCATAGAAGCTGTCTTTCTCGCCGTACAGCCAGAGCGTGGGACGGGGAAAGGCGGCGCCGCGCGTGAAGCTCACGGGGTTGATCGCATCCGCGGTGCCATCGGGGCACTGGTCGCTCATCCAGCCGCCGACGAAATTGATGGCGCCCTGGAACACGCCGGGTCGCGTGCCGGCATAGGCGATCGCGAGGATGCCGCCGCGCGAGTGGCCGGCGATCTCCATGCGCTTCGTGTCCACGTCGGGGTTCTTCTGCAGCGATGAGACGGCGGCGTCGACATCGGCAAGCGCGTGGTCGAAGCCGGCCAGCGACAGGGCCGGGTCGCAACTGTAGTGCTCGCGCTTGGGGGTGAAGCCTTCGTCATACAGCCCGTCCGACTGGCCACGTCCGCGCCGCTGTGGAAACGCCACAAGCCAGCCTCGCTGCGTGAACCACTTGGCGAGGCGCTCGGGCGCCCAGGTGTCCTTGAACAGCGCCGGCTTGTTGCCCATGCCCGTGGAGCCGTGGTTGAACACCACTGTAGGAAAGGGCCCTGCGCCTTCGGGCTTGTAGATCACCATCTCCAGCGTGACGGGCGCACCGCCTTCAATGAAGGGCGTGGGCACGCGAACCGTGCTGCGCTCCTGTGCCCAGCAGGATGCCGCGGCGAAGGCGAGCGAGGCGGCAAGGAGAATGAGCTTTTTCATTGGCGTGCACGTCCCTGGTGTTTCGCCGCATTCTGCCCGTGCCGCCTGAAGCCTCTATGCCGATGGCCGCGCCGCCTCCTTCGCGCCCCATCGAGCCACACCACTCGCCAGCACGATCCCCGGCACCACCAACGCCAAAGCCAGCAGCACCGCACCGGTGACCGGCTCGTTCATGCAGGCCGCCGCGCCCAGTGTGGTCAGCAACGGCACCAGCGCCGCCGATAGCGAGGCGCGTGGCCAGCCATGTGCCGTCGCCCGAGCGTACGTCGAGCACGGTGCGGCCTGCCGGGAAAATGATGCGTCGCGATTCCAGGGTGTAGGGCGCGCTCCAGTCAGGTCCCTGCTGCGCATGCGAACGCACGTGCTCGACCGTGAATTCGTGTCCGGTGTAGAGGAGGGTGCGTTCCTGGGGCATGGCGGGATTTTGCGCGCCGAGCCATCACGCAAACGGAAACGGTCCGTCCATCGTCCCGATGTGGCTCACATGGCTCACCATGCCGTGCGCTTCGCTCCACAGATGCAGCATGCAGCCCGGTCGGCCCATGTACGAGGCAGGCGCCGCGCTGGCGTCCAGCTGCAGCGCGATCTCCGTCGTGCTGCTCGGGCACGAACACACGACCGTACCCGCCCAGCGCCGCAGCATGGTGCGGTGCACGTGGCCGCACAGCACCAGCTCGATGTTGTCGACGCTGCGCACGATGGCTTCGAGCGGCGCCGTGTCCATGCAGCGGTACGCGTCCATGTAGGGAATGCCGCTCACGAAAGGCGGGTGATGGAGCATCAGCAGCGTCGGCTTGATGCGGTTGGCTTCGAGCGTGCGGCGCAGCCACGCCAGGCCCCGCGCATCGACATTGCCATGGTGAAGCCCGGGAACGCATGAATCCAGCGCCACGATGCGCACGGGATGGTCGTCAATGCAGTAGTGCAGCGCGCCTTCGGACGGCAGGTAGGCATGGTCCGCGAAGGCTGCACGAAAGTTCTCGTGGTGGTCGTGGTTGCCGGGGATCACGAGATACGGAATCGACAGCTTCGCGAGCAGGCGCCGCACCTGCGCGTATTCCTCGGGCCGGCCTTCGTCGACGAGATCGCCTGTCAGCAATATCAGGTCGGGCCGGCGATCGAGCGCGTGCAGGTGGTCGATGGCTTCCTCGAACATGCGGTTCGAATCGGCCACGCCCTGGTAGAGCTGGCCGGCGGGGCGGACGTGGGGGTCGGAGATCTGTGCGATGAGCATGCGGCGCCTTGCTTGCGGATGCCACATCATCAAGCACGATCCGCTCCCCCCGCGGATTCAGATACCGACGAACTCCGCCACGTCGGCCAGCGGCGCGCGTTCGGTCACCAGCGCATCGAGCGGCCGGCTGCGGTCCGCGTAGCCGATGGCCATGCCCGTGAACAGCATGCGTTCGGGCGGCAGCGCGATGAAGCGGCCCACGGTCTGCGGGTAGATCGCCCAGCATTCCTGCGGGCAGCTGTCGAGCCCTTCGCCGCGCAGCAGCAGCATCACGTTCTGCAGCATCATTCCCAGGTCCGACCACTGCGGCGGGCCCATGCGGCGGTCGACGCTGCAGAACAGCGCGAGCGGCGCGCCGAACAACTGGTAGTTGCGTGCAAACCATTCGCGGCGCGCGGCCTTGTCCTCGCGCGGAATGCCCAGGCGCGCATACATCGCCTCGCCCACGGCGAAGCGGCGGTCGCGGTAGGGCGCGACAAGCTCGCGCGGGTAGATGTCGTACTCGCTGCCTTCGCCGGCAGGTGCTTCCTGCACGCGCGTGCGCATGATCGCCTTGAGTTCGGCAAGCCTCTCGCCGCCCACCACGTGCAGGTGCCAGGGTTGCAGGTTGCCGCCCGAGGGCGCGCGCAGCGCCTGTTCGACAACGCGGCGGATGACGTCGCCGGGCACCGGCGTATCGAGAAAATCGCGCACCGAGCGACGGGTGGCGATGGCGTCCTGAACGTTCATGCAATGGTCCTCTTGAGGGAGATGCTAGGGGCAACCTTCGCGGGTCCTCAATCGTCCGTTTCGACGATGCGTCGCGGCAAGGCGCCTGCCTAGCATCGCCCCAGCGTACAGGAGACAAGACCCATGTTCGGATTGATGCAAGACCGCCCGCTGCTGATCTCGTCGCTCATCGACTACGCAGCCACCTTTCATCCGAAAGCCGAAGTCGTCGGCCGCACCGTGGAGGGGCCGGTGCACCGCACCAACTACGCGGAGATACAGCGCCGTGCCAAGCAGGTGGCCAATGCGATGACGGTGCTGGGCATCGAACCGGGCGACCGCGTCGGCACGCTCGCGTGGAACACATGGCGCCACCTCGCGCTGTACTTCGGCGTGTCGGGTTCGGGCGCGGTGCTGCACACGGTGAATCCGCGGCTCTTTCCCGAGCAGGTCGACTACATCGTCAACCATGCCGAAGACAAGGTGCTGTTCTTCGACACCACCTTCGCGCCGCTGGTCGAAAAGCTCGCGCCGGCGCTGAAGTCGGTGCGCGCCTTCATCGCGATGACCGACCGCGCGCACATGCCGGCCATCGACGTGCCCAACCTGCTGTGCTTCGACGAGCTCGTGGGCTCGCAGAGCGAGCAGTACGAGTGGCCCGAATTCGACGAGCGCACCGCCTCGTCGCTTTGCTACACCTCGGGCACCACGGGCAATCCGAAGGGCGTGCTGTATTCGCATCGCTCCACCGTGCTGCACTCGCTGATGGAGTGCGCGCCCGACACCTTCGGCGTCAACTCGCAGATGACGCTGCTGCTCGCAGTGCCGATGTTCCACGCCAACGCATGGGGCATGCCTTATGCGGCGGCGATGACCGGCATGAAGCTGGTCATGCCCGGCCCGCACATGGACGGCCAGAGCCTGTACGAGCTGATGCGCGACGAGAAGGTCGGCTTCTCGCAGGCCGTGCCCACCATCTGGCTCATGCTGTTCCAGTACTTCGACGCCCACCCTGAAATCGACACCCGCGCCATCGGCCTGAAGCGCATCGGCGTGGGTGGCGCGGCCACGCCGCGCAGCATGATCGAGCGCTTCGAGCGCGACTTCGGCGCCGACTTCGTGCAGGGCTGGGGCATGACCGAGACCAGCCCCATCGGCGTGATCGGCAACCTGCTGCCCAAGCACCTGTCGATGCCGAAGGAAGAGCAGACGCGCGTGAAAATGCGCCAGGGCCGAGGCGTGTGGGGCGTGGAGCTGAAGATCGTCGGCGAGGACGGCCAGCGTCTGCCGCACGACGGCAAGGCCTTCGGCCACCTGCACGTGCGCGGCCCGTGGATCGCGAGCGGTTACTTCAAGGGCGAGGGCGGCCCGGTGCTCGATGCCGAAGGTTTCTTCCCGACCGGCGACGTCGCCAACATCGACGAGGACGGCTACGTGCAGCTGGTCGATCGCGCGAAGGACGTCATCAAGTCGGGCGGCGAATGGATCTCTTCCATCGAGCTCGAGAACGCCGCGAGCACACACCCGGCCGTGGCCGAGGCGGCGGTGATTGGCATCGCGCACCCGAAGTGGCAGGAGCGACCGCTGCTCATCGTGGTCAGGCGCGCGGGTGTCGAAGTCACTCGCGAGGAACTGCTTACTTTCCTCGCGGAGCGCGTCGTGAAGTGGTGGCTACCGGATGACGTGGCTTTCGTCGACAGCCTGCCGCATACAGCCACCGGCAAGCTGCTGAAGACAAGGCTGCGCGAACAGTTCAAGGGCTACGTCGCGACGACATCTCTTTGACAGTTCGATGACTTGTTCGGGTTTTCTGTGGACAACTCTGTGAGTTGTGGGTGGAGGCGAAGAGGCGAAGCGAGAGCTGGCGTGGGTTCCCATCACGTTGCCTGTTGAATAGGCATCGCGCTGGCGGGGAAGGGGAAAGGGCGTGGATGTATGCAAAGAGAGACGGGCATGCGAGGGGCGATGCGCGCGGCGTTAGGCATTTCGTACTGATTCGACGAGGAGGGCTCGCGCCACCGCCTTCGATTGACAGCGGATGCCACTCACCGGACATCGCTTCGGCGGCTCCTGAGCGCTTCGCTTGGGATGCTGCGCGCCGGCATCGAAGGCTGATGCGGCCCTGCGTATTCCCGATGCCGCGAAATTACTTGGTGCCCCGCGCAAGCTGCGCCCGCCCGAACGGCGTGATGCGCCGGATCACCGCCAGCTCCTGCGGCTCGCTGCTGCTCTTCCACGCCAGCGCGGGGCTGATCGCCGCATCGACGAACCCGGCCTGCTTCAGGGCCTCGATGCAGTTGATCTCCTGCGGGTCCTGCACGCGAAGCGGGAATGTCGATCGTTCGATCGTGCGCAGGTAGTCCAGGGGCTCCGGGCCTGTTCTTGCGGACTTCGGTGCGGCCCCGACCCTGCCGCGGCCGCGCAGGTTGCCGATCTCGGCATGCCCCTCGTCGGTGATGCAGACCACCAGCGCCGCCTGCGCCAGCCTGTAGCTGCCCCCGGTGTCGAAAGCCGGGTCGATGGAGGCCTCGATGAGGCCGGTCGCTTTCAGGACGGAAACGCGTCGCACGTCCTGCGCGTCGGTCACATGCATCGGCAGGCGAGCATGCTCCAGCTGGAGAAGGTAACTGAGTGGCACCGAAGACCCCCTGTCTACGTCCCCTCTGCTATCGATGCCGCGTCATGCCGCCCAGCCGAACAGGGACCGCAAGAACTTCCCATGATTCCTGGACAACTCAGGCGCCCCCGAACACACCACCCCCTCCGGAAGGGAGGTGGCCGAGAAGGGTGTGATTGTGAATATTTATTCTTTCCGGCGATTCTTGTGGACCGCCCGGGCGGGCGCCATCACCGAAACTGGGTATGCCCATTGGCCAGATGGCGGGCGTATCCGGGGAGGGCCCGCGCCGGCGCTGCCGGGCTGGAGAATCAGGCGCGCCCACAAGGAAAAAAGCCTTGCAAGTCGTTGACTTGCAAGGCTTTTTCGTTTTGTTGGTGGCTCTTCACGGACTCGAACCGCGGACCTGTGGATTATGATTCCATCGCTCTAACCGACTGAGCTAAAGAGCCGTCAGTGCAGTTTTGCACCGAGCCCAAAATTATAGCCCAGGCTGAGGGCCCAGTTCAACTACCCGCCGGCAACTTGCCCAATTCTTCGGAAACGAGCCTCACGATCAGCTTGTCCAGCGTCTGCACCGAGTAGTTGCCGACGTCGTGCACGGTCTGCGTTCCGGGGCCGCTGGCCGGGTTCGCCGCCTCCTTGTAGGTGAGGAACACGAAGCGCCCGCCGGTGTACTGCGCGATCTGGCGCTGGATGTATTCGCCCTGCCGGTCGAGCCCCGAGGCGCCCACGCTGAACACCTTGATGCCCTTGCCCAGCGCGGCGACCATGTCGTCGTCGTACTGAGGGCCGCCGTAGTCGAGGTGCGGCGGCGCATCGGCCAGCAGCACCACGAGGCGGGTGGTGCCGTTGCCGCGCCAACTCAGCTTGTGGACCGTTTCGTTCAGGGCCTCGTTCATCGCCTCGGGGTAGTCGCCGCCGCCCGCGGCGCGCAGGGCGTCGAGCACGCCCTGGAAGGCGTTCAGGTCATTGGTGAAGTCATGGCGGCGCACCAGGAAGTCGTCGGTGCGGTCGCGGTACGCCACCAGGCCGAAGCAGGTGTCGGGGCGGCTCGGCAGCCTGGCCACCTGGTCGGCGATGGTGCGCAGGGTGGTCTTCAGCTTGGCGATCTCGTCGTCCATCGAACCAGTGGCGTCGATCAGGAAGACCAGGTCGAGCCGGGCGCGCGCGGGTGCGGCGCCCGGCTTGCCTGGGAGCACGACGTCGACGGCATTCTTCTGGCCGCGCTGCAAGAAGGCGGTGCTCTGGCGGCCGTTCTTGCGCACGGTCACCTCGTACACCTCGCTGCGGGCCTTGTCGAAGGCGTTCGGGTGCAGCCACGCGCGCCCGCCCGCGTCGGTGCGCGCCCACATGGCGGCGCCGTTCGCGGCCTGCACGGCCACTTCGGCATCGGGCACGACGGCGCCGCGCGCATCGCGCACCTGGAGCAGGTAGCGCGCGCTGATGTCGCGTTCACGGTGGGCGACCTGGGTGCGGCCGCGGAAGGCGAGGTATTCGCCGAAGTCGGCGTTGTCGTCGACCATGCCGGCGGTGACGGGCTCGCTGGCCGGGCGCGGTGCTTGCGCCGGCGGCTGGACGGCGATGCGGGGAGCGGCGGATGCGGCGGGAGAGGGCATCGCCATCGCCGCGGGCGGGGCCTCGGCGATCGGCGCGGGAGAGGCGGCCAATGCGCCCGCGACTTCTGCGCGCGACGGCTTGCGCAGCGCATCCGGCGGCGTGGCCGCGTCGGCGAGCGCGCGTCTTTCCCGCAGGGCGTGCCCTTCGAACTGGGCGTTGCGCTGCAAGCCCGGCGTCTCGTGCGTCTGGATCGGCCGGGCGCAGCTGGTGGCCGATGGCGCCTCGAAATTCGGCACGGCAAGCGTTGCCTGCGTGCGGCTGTCGGGCGCGGGCGTCGGCCATCTGACAGGGCCGTCGGCCATGGCCGAGGGCTCGGTGGCGCCGCAGGCCGTCAGGAGCAGTTGGGCGCACAGCAGCACGACGAGCGGCCGGCGGAAGCGGGGAGCGAAGGCGTGGATCATGGAAGGACTCCGGGTGGTTGGGTGCAGGCTGATACGGCGGGCCGCCGCCAACGGGGTTGAGCCCCGCCGCTTTTTTTGCCACCCTGAACCCCGATGCCTTCCGCCGCCCGTACAAGCTCGGGTGAAAATCCGCCGATGTCCGCGCTTCCCCGCGCCCCTTCCGCCAAGAACGCCCCCGAGCGCCAGGCCATGCCCGACGACCAGTTGATGCTGGCCTATGCGCAGGGCGACGCCGCCGCGTTCGACGTGCTCTACGCGCGCCACGAAGGCGGGCTGTTCCGCTTCGTCAAGCGGCTGCTGGGCGCGCGGCTGGCGGCGCAGGCCGACGAGGTGTTCCAGGACACCTGGGTGCGGATCATCTCGGCGCGCGAGAGCTTCTCGCCGCAGGGCGCGACCTGGCGCACCTGGGCCTTCACCATCGCGCACAACCTCGCGATGGACCGGCTGCGCGTGAGCGGGCGCGAAGTGGCGCTCGATGCGCATGCGGACGACGACAGCGATCCCGTCCCCACGCTCGACCGCGGTGTGCGCGGCGCTGTCGATGCGGCCGCGCATCCGTCGGCCGAAGAGCTCGCGTTCTGGCGCGCCGCGGGCCGCCGCCTGCTGGCCTGCCTCGACGAACTGCCGCCCGAGCAGCGCGCCGCGTTCCTGCTGCACCATGAAGACGGCCTGACCGTTGACGCGCTGGCCGCGAGCCTGGAGATCGGATTCGAGACCGTGCGCAGCCGCCTGCGCTACGGCCTGCAGAAGCTGCGCGCCTGCATGGAGCGCTACCTGTCGGTGCTGGAGCAACGGGCATGAGCGGCAACACCACCGGTTTCGAAGACGGCCGCGACGACGACCTGCGCGACCCGGCGCTGCGCCGTGCGCTGGACCACGCGCCCGACGGCGAGGCCACGCCCGATCCACGCACGCGCGACGCGATCCTGAAGATGGCGCACAACCTGGCTGCGGCGCCGGCGCCGGCGTCGACTGCGGGCACGGCCGCCAACAGCGCGAGTGCTCGGCCGTGGTGGCGCCGCCTGTTCGGCGGTGGCGCAGAGCCGCATCCGCGCATGCCGTGGAATGCGGCCTTCGCAACGGTACTGGTGGCCGCGTTCATTACCGTGCTGTGGCGCAGCGAACCGGTGCCCGATGCGCGGCTTGACGGGGAGGCGCGTGTCGGCGGCGCCGCCGCGCCCGCGGCCGAAGCCCCCGCGGCTCCTGCGGCGCCTGCACCCGCGACGGCTGCCGCACCCGAACCCGCGGGGGCGCCGCCGGCCGCGGCGAAGCAAGCCCCGCCGACACCGGCCGCGCCTGCTGCCGAACAGCGCGCCAAGGTGCCGCGCGACACGGCGCCTATCAAGGAAGCGGCACGCGCCCAGCCATCGCGCAGGGAGGCGGTGCCCGCGCCCACGCCCGTGGCGCCGGCGCCTCCCGCCATCGTCGCCGAGCAGGCCGCCCAAGCCCCCGCGCAGGACGAGCGTCGCGAAGAGCGCATGGAAAGCGAACGCCGGCGCGCCTACGCCCCCGCACCGGCCGCGCCCGCTCCATCCGTTGCATCGCCGCCGGCCGCCGCCCCGCTCTCCCGCCAGTCGCAGGACGCCTCGGCGCTTGCCAGCCAGAGCGGTGCCAGCGGGCAAGCCTCCGGTGCGTTGCAGGACGCTTCGCCGCGTGCGGCGAAGGCTGCGGCGTCTCGAGCCGACGGGCCGCCGTCCTTCTCCGCGCTGGAGCGCTGGACATCGTTCAGTTCGGACGCCGGCGCGCGGCGCGCGCGGGGCGACGTCGAAGGCTTGCCTGCCCTGGTGGGCACGGTGGCGCGCTCGGCCACCACACCCGATGCGCCCTTCGGTGCCCCGGTGGAGGCGCGACTGTCGCTCTATCGCGGCGACACGCTCATCGCCGTGCTCGAGATTGCGGGCGACCAGGTGCGCTGGACGCCGCACCCCGGCGGCACCGCGCTGGTCGGCACGCCGCCGGCGCAGGCGCTCGCTGCGCTGCGCGCGCTGCTGGCGCGTTGAACCGGAGGCCCGATCGGGCGATCAGGCGTTCTTGAAGTCCGGTGCGCGCTTGTTCAGGAAGGCGTCCATGCCTTCCTTCTGGTCGGCCGTGGCGAACAGCGCGTGGAACAGGCGCCGCTCGAACATCACGCCGTCGCTCAGGCCGCCCTCGAAGGCGCGGTTGACCGATTCCTTGGCCGCCATCACCGAGACCTGCGAGTAGCCGCAGATGATCAGCGCCGCGCCCAGCGCCTCGTCGGCGAGCTTCTCGAACGGCACCACGCGGCTTACGAGACCGGCGCGCTCGGCTTCCGCGGCGTCCATCATGCGGGCGGTGAGCACCATGTCCATGGCCTTGCTCTTGCCCACCGCGCGCGGCAGGCGCTGCGTGCCGCCGGCGCCGGGGATCACGCCGATCTTGATTTCGGGCTGGCCGAACTTGGCGTTGTCGGCCGCGATGATGAAGTCGCACATCATCGCCAGCTCGCAGCCGCCACCCAGCGCAAAGCCGGCCACCGCGCCGATCACCGGCTTGCGGATCGAGCGGATGGTTTCCCAGTTGCGCGTGATGTAGTCGCCCTTGTAGGTGTCGATGAAGCTGTACTTGGCCATCGCCGCGATGTCGGCGCCGGCCGCGAAGGCGCGCTCGCTGCCCGTGAGGATGATGCAGCCGATGGCGTCGTCCGCATCGAAGGCCTTGAGCGCCTGGCCCAGCTCGGTCATGAGCGCGTCGTTCAGCGCATTCAGGGCCTTCGGGCGGTTGAGGGTGATGATGCCGACCTTGCCAGCTTCGGTCCGCACTTCGATGTTTTCGTAGCTCATGGTGTCTCCGGGGGAAGGAAAAAACGCGCTTCACTATACCCAGCATGGCCCGGAGTTCCCGATGCGAGAACGCCGACCCAGCGCGGGGGGAGGACAAAGAGGCGAGTTAACTGCCCAGCCAGTTCGCCACCTTGGCGGCGTCGTGCGAGAACAGGCGCCAGGTGGTCGCCCCGACGGGCAGCACCAGCGGCAGCCTGACCAGTTTGCGGTCGCGCGCCACGATGGCCGTGCACTTCGCCGCATCGCCCAGGTACAGCGCGAGGTCGTCGAGCTTGGCGATGCGCCAGGCCTGCGCCGGCCGCTGCTGGCCCTTCCTGCCGACAGCGGGCAGCTCGATGCCGATCCACTCGTCGTGCGCGGAAAAACCGGCCTTCTCGGCCGCGCCACCACGCAGCACCACCTTCACCTGCACGCCGCCATTGGCCTCGGCCACGCGCAGGCCCAGCGCCTGCGCCTGCTGCGAGGGGTCTTCGAGCGTGGCCACGCCGTGCGCGCGCAGCAACTGCGCGAGCGGCAGCTCCTCGGTCGAATGCACCCAGCGCGCGAGTTCCGCCGCATACGAGCGGCCGCTCACGGCCTCGAGCGCGGCGGCAATGTCGGCCTCGCTGATCGGCCCGCCGCCGCTGTGCGTCCACAGGTGGCGCATCACGTCGTCGAGCGAGCCCTTGCCTTCATGGCGCAGCGTGAGGTCGAAGCACAGCGCCACCAGCGCGCCCTTGGTGTAGTAGCTCACCGTGCTGTTGGGCGTCTGCTCGTCCTGGCGGTAGTACTTGACCCAGGCGTCGAAGCTCGCGTCGGCCACCGGCTGCACCAGCCGGCCCGGCGTCTGCATGACCTGGTTGATGGTCTTGTTGAGCAGGCGCAGGTAGGCCGCATCGTCGATGCGCCCGGCGCGGCGCAGCAGCAGGTCGTCGTAGTAGCTGGTGAAGCCTTCGAAGAACCACAGCAGCTGCGTGTAGTTTTCCTGGCTGTAGTCGTAGCGCGCGAACTCTGCCGGCCGCATGCGCTTGACGTTCCAGGTGTGGAAGTACTCGTGGCTGATGAGTCCCATCAGCGTGGTGTAGCCGTCGGGCTGCTTCTTCTTCTC
This sequence comes from Variovorax sp. Varisp85, assembly GCF_047304045.1. Lineage (NCBI taxonomy): Bacteria > Pseudomonadati > Pseudomonadota > Betaproteobacteria > Burkholderiales > Comamonadaceae > Variovorax > Variovorax sp. Varisp85. The sequence goes on along the minus strand of NZ_JBGLYN010000017.1, from coordinate 20,193 downwards.
GCCGCGCTGCGGCAGGTCGCGGCGGTTGCAGATCAGCGCGGTCGAATGGCGGTGTTCGAGCCCGCCGTAGCCGTCGTCGACCGCGTTGAGCATGAACACGTAGCGGTCGATCGGCGGCTTCGGCCCGCCGCGCTTGCCGACCTTTTCGCCGTGCCAGAAGCGCATCTCTGCTTCGCAGATGGCCTTGGTGTCGGCGATCAGCTTGTCGCCATCGAACGAGGCCGCGGCACCCGCGATCACGAAGCGGTGCGGTACGCCGCAGGCTTCGAACTCGGCGCTCCAGAAGGCGCCCAGCTCGACGGGGCTGTCGGCCAATTCATCGTAGCCCGAGGCCTGGTAGCTGCCGAAGCCGTGCTTGTCGGCCTTCAGCGGCACCAGGGCAGTGGCGCACGACCAGCGCGCAGCGTCATCGGCCAACACGGGCGCGACGATCTCCAGCGCATGCGGCGCCTCGGTCTGGCCTTCGACGCGCAGGCACACGCTGGTGCCGTTGAAGAAGCCGCGCTCGGCATCGAGCCAGGCGGTGCGCACCGAGTTGTCGTAGGCGCAGACCCGGTAGTGCAGTTCCAGCGGCTGCCCGGGCGTGCACTCGACGAGCCAGCTGCATTTGTCGAGCTGCGTGAGCGCCGGCTTGCGTCGACCCTGCGTGGCGCGCAGGCCCTGCAGGTTCTTGGCGAACTCGCGCACCAGGTAGCTGCCCGGAATCCACACCGGCAGCGACACGCGCTGCTGCGCCGTGGGTGCGTCGATGGTGAGCGTGATGTCGAAGAGGTGTGCGTGAAGATCCGCACATTCGACGCGATAGCGCACGCCTGCGGCGCGCTGCGCGGGAGCCTTCGCCGCCATCAGCTGGACGAAGCGGCGAGTTGCTTCTCGACCTGCTCTGCGGGAATGGCGCCGGGCGTGCGGGTGCCGTCGCTGAAGATCAGCGTCGGCGTGCCGGTGATGTTGTACTTGCGGCCGAACTCGACGTTGCGCTGCAGCGCGGTCACGTCGCAGCTGCTGGCCGCGGTGGCGGGTTTGGTGCTGGCTTCCATCCAGTCGCCCCAGGCCTTGCCCTTGTCCTTGCTGCACCAGATGTCGCGCGACTTGACGTTCGAGTCGGGGCCCAGCACCGGGTACAGGAACAGGTACACGGTGACGTTGTCGACCGTCTTCATGTCCTTCTCGAAGCGCTTGCAGTAGCCGCAGTTCGGGTCTTCGAACACCGCGAGCTTGCGCTTGCCGTTGCCGCGCACGATCTTGATCGAGTCCTTCAGCGGCAGCTGGTCGAAGGCGACGGCGCTGAGCTTTTCCACGCGCTCTTCGGTCAGGTTCTTGCGCGATTTCACGTCGATCAGGTTGCCCTGGATCAGGTAGTTGCCCTGCTCGTCGGTGTAGAAGATCTGCGCGCCGTTCACGCGCACTTCGTAGACGCCCGGGATCGGCGACTTCGAGACTTCGTCGATCGCCGGGAACTGCGGAATGCGCGCCGGCAGGTTCTTGCGGATCTCGGCTTCGCCGGCGGTGGCGGCCACGACCGCGCCCAGCGTGCAGGCAGCGAATAGGAGGTTGCGTACGAGTGTCATCGGGGGATCCGTTGGTTCGATTCGAGAATAAGTGGGCGCGTCAGGCCTTCAGGCCCATGGCTTGCGCCGTGATCCAGTGCTTGACGAGGCGCGTGCGGTCGAAACCGCGCATGCCCCAGTTGCGCAATGCAGGAAGCGGGCCGAGGTTGTGCGAGAAAAGCTGCTGCAGTCCATCGGTTGCGAGGCTCATCTGCAGCACGTCGGCACGGCGGGCGCGCTCGTAACGGCGCAGCAGGCGGGCATCGCCCACGCTGCGCCAGTAATCGCGGTTCCTGATCACCTCGGCCAGCTCGGCCGCATCGGCCAGGCCCAGGTTCAGGCCCTGGCCGGCCAGCGGGTGCACCGTGTGGGCGGCGTCGCCCGCCAAGGCCCAGGAGCGGGTCGGCTGGCCGGGCATGGCGCCGGTCCAGCGGTCGGCGATGGCGCGCGCCAGCGGCCATGCGCCGCGCTCGCTCGTGAGCTTGAGCGCGCCGAGCGCGTTGTGGCTGGCCTCGGTGACGGCGGCGTTGAATTCGTCGTTGCCCTGTGCGAGCAGGTCGGGCGCGCGCAGCTGGTCGACCGACCACACCAGTGCGACCGTCTTGCCGTGCGTGCCGCCGAGCGGCAGCAGCGCGAGCACTTCGCCCCTGTCGTTGAACCATTGGCGCGCGATGCCGTCGTGCGACTGCTCGGCCTCCATGCGCGCCGCGATCGCGTGCTGCGGATAGCGCGTGACCTCGTAGCTCACGCCAAGCGCTTCGCGCGTGGTGCTGGCCTTGCCTTCGCACACCACGGTGAGCGGGGCGACGACGGGCTCGGCCACGACCTCGATCTGGGGCTGGAAGCGCACCGCGTCGGCCAGCTGCTGCTCGAGCGCGGGCACGTCGACGATCCAGGCCAGCGCATCGACTTTCTGGCGTGCGGCGCTGAACTGCACCCGTCCGCCTTCGTCGCCGTGCACCAGCATTTCGCGCACAGCGGTGGCGTGGACGGCGTCGGGCCAGGCGCGCAGCGATTCGAGCAGCGCGCGCGAGGCGGTGTTGAGCGCATACGCGCGGATGTCTTCCTTGCCCTGCGTGGCCGGCGGCACCACCAGCGCGACGCGCACACGTTCGCGCGCGAGCAGCAGGGCCAGCGTGCGGCCGACGATGCCGGCGCCACGAATGCAAACTTCTGGGGGGAGAGCCATCGAACGATTGTAGGAGTTGCCCGTCCAGGGCGGGGCGTGGGCCTTTTCCTGCGGCGGGGAGTTTTCGGGGCGCCTCGATGCCGGACAATTGCCGCCGAATTCCAAGGAACCCCCACCGTGTCCCAGCCTGCTTTCGACCTCGAAGCCACCATCGCGCGCCTGTTCATCTACCCGGTCAAGTCCTGCGCCGGGGTCGAGCTTCCCGAAATGCTGCTGACCGAGACCGGGCTGGAGTTCGACCGGGCCTGGATGGTGGTCGACGCGCAGGGCGAGTTCGTCACCCAGCGGCAGCTGCCGCGCATGGCGCTGATCAAGCCACAGATGAAGCAGATGGAAGTGGTGCTGCGCGCCCCTGGCATGCTGGCGCTGCACCTGGCCTTCGACCGGGTCGAGAAGCCGGTGCGGGTGCGCGTATGGAAAGACGAGGTGCCCGCCTACGACATGGGCGACATCGCCGCCCAGTGGTTCAGCGATTTCCTCTCGGAGCCCGGCAGGCCGCAGACCCTGCGCCTCGTGCGCTTCGACCCCGAGCACAAGCGCCTGTCGAGTATGAAGTGGACCGGCGGCGTCGAGGCGCAGACCCAGTTCGCCGACGGCTACGCGCTGCTGGTGGCGAGCGAGGGCTCGCTGGCCGAGCTCAACGAACGCCTTGCGGCACAGGGCCACGGGGCCGTGGGCATCGAGCGCTTCCGCCCCAACATCGTGCTCGCGGGCATCGAGTCGCACGACGAGGACCGCATCGACGCGCTGCACATCACGACCGGTGAAGGCGAGGCCGAACTGCGCCCCGTCAAGCCCTGCACGCGCTGCCCGATCCCGGATATCGACCCGGCCACCGCCCTCAGCAGCCCCGAGGTCGGCGACACGCTGCGCACCTACCGCGCCGACGCGCGCGTGGATGGCGGCATCACCTTCGGCATGAACTGCATCGTGATCCAGGGTGTGGAGCACATGCTCAAGGTCGGCCAGTCCGTGGGCGCGAACTACAAGTTCGAATGAGCGAAGGCGCTCCAGCGGCGCCTCAGAACTTCACTCCGGCGATCAGGATGATGTTCGCGTAGGGCGTGCATTCGCCCGTGCGCACCATGGCGCGGGCCTTGGCGGTGCGGCGCTTGAATTCCTCGTGCGACACGGTCTGGGGCTCGATGCCCAGCGACTGCGGATACCAGCCCGGCAATTTCTTCGTGTCGCCATCGCCGTCGAGCGCCTCGTCGGCGATCACGATGCCTTCCACCTGCATCTCCGACAGCACCGCCTGCAGCACGTCGTCGAGTTGCGGCACGCCGCGCGCCACCGCGAGGTCGATGCGGCGCGGACCATCGGGAATCGGCAGGCCGGCGTCGCCGAGCACGAGCATGTCGCCGTGGCCCAGCGAGGCGATCACATGGGAGAGTTCGGCGTGCAGCAGGGCGGTGCGTTTCACAGCGTGATCCAGTCGGGAGGCAAGGGACTGCGCAGCACGGCGTCGCGCTGCGGGATGGAAGGTTGGGCGCCGGGCTGCTGGATGCACAGCGCCGCGGCGCGAATGCCCAGGCGCACGGCCTCGTCGAAGGAGTGGCCTTCGCCCAGCGCGACCGCGAGCGCACCCAGGAAGGTGTCGCCGGCGGCCGTGGTGTCGACCGCCTGCACCTTAGGCGCGGGATGATGGCGCGCGCCGTCGGCATCGACGGCCACGGCGCCGCGCGAACCCAGCGTGACCACCACGCGCGCGATGCCCTTGGCGCGCAGCGCCTGGCCGGCCTGCGCCGCTTCCTGCGGGCTGTCGGCGGACTGGCCGCACAGCGTCTGCGCCTCGATCTCGTTGACCACCAGCGTGTCGATCAGCGGCCACAGCGGCTCGGCGATCGCCTGCACCGGCGACGGGTTGAGCAGCACCTTGCAGCCCGCGCCATGCGCCACCGCGATGGCGCGCGCGACCTGGTCCATGGGGGTCTCGAATTGCGTGACGAGGAAGGCCGCGCCCTGCACCTGCTGTTTCAGCGCGGCTTCGTCCACCTCTACCCGGGCGTTGGCGCCGGGAATCATCACGATGCGGTTCTGCCCACTGTCTTCCACGAGGATCAGCGCCGTGCCGGTGGGCTCGTCGGCCACGGTGCGCAACGCGGCGGTGTCGATGCCGTCGTTCTGCAGCGCGTTGCGCAGAGCCGTGCCATACGCGTCGCCGCCGACGCAGCCGATCATCTGCACTTGTCCGCCTTCGCGCGCACAGCTCACCGCCTGGTTGGCGCCCTTGCCGCCGGGAATGGTGGCGATCGAATGGCCGAGCAGGGTTTCTCCCGCGGCCGGCGCATGCGGTACGCGCAGCACCAGGTCCATGTTGAGGCTGCCGAGCACCACGATGCGCGGCGCCGGGGAGGGGCTGCTGGAAGAAGGCTTCGGGCTCACGGGGTGCGGGACTTTCGGGTTTGCGTTGCAGGCGTTTCGGTCGCAAGGGGCGCGGCGGGCTCGCGGAAGCTCGCATGCCGCGCGGTCGAGGCGCGCACGCGCAGCTCGGGCTGCAGCACCACCTTGCGTGCGTCGCGCCGCTTGCCGCCTACGCGTTCGAGCAGCATGTCGACCGCCAGCGCGCCGATGCGCTCCTTGGGCTGCGCCACGGTGGTGAGCGGGGGGCTGGTGTAGGCGGAGAGTTCGATGTCGTCGAAGCCGACGATCGAGAGTTCGTCGGGTACGCGCACGCCGCTTTCATGCGCCGCGCGCAGCGCGCCGATGGCCATCAGGTCGTTGCAGACGAACACGGCCGAGGGCTTGCGCTCGGTGCGCAGGATGGCGTGCATGGCCTCGTAACCGCCCTGGCTGGTGAAGCCGCCGCGCCACAGCAGTGCGCTGGCGTTCGCGATGTCGGGCGTCGCGCCGGTCTCGGCCAACGCCATGCGCCAGCCTTCGATGCGCTGCTCGCTCGGCATCACGCCCGCGGGCCCGCCGATGCAGGCGATGCGCTTGTGGCCCAGCGACAGCAGGTGCCGCACCGCGAGCAGGCCGCCCTGCATGTGGGCGGTTTCCACCAGGTCGCAGGCCGGGTCGTCGATCTCGCGGTCGACCAGCACGGTCGGCACGCGCAGGCCGTGCAGCTGCTTCGCCAGCGAATCGTCGTCGGCGGTGCCCGCGCCGGTCGACACCACGATCAGCCCGTCGATGCGGCGCTCGGCCAGCACCTTCAGGTAGACGCTCTGGCGGTGCGGTTCGTCATCGGTGTTGCACAGCACCAGCGTGTAGCCGGCGCCGAAGCAGCGGTCTTCCACGATGCGCACGATCTCGGCGAAGTAGGGATTCGAGCTGTTGGGAATCAGCATGCCCAGCGTCGAGGTGGTGTTGCTCTTCAGGCTTCGCGCCATCGCGTTGGGCACGTAGCCCAGTTCGCGGATGGCGAGCTCCACGCGCTCGCGCACCTTGGCGCTCACGTGGCGCGTGTCGTTGACCACGTGCGACACGGTGGTGACGGACACATCCGCCTTGAGTGCGACGTCCTTGATGGTGGCCATGGCTTTTCCTGTTCCTGGTGGGGCGGGATGCTGTCGTCAGGCCAGGCGGCGGTCGGCACGGCGCTGGCGCAGCGTGTCGATGATGACGGCCACCACGATCACCGCGCCGGTGATGATGCGTTTGCTCGGCTCGCTGGCGCCCACCTGCGCCAAGCCGGCTTCGAGCACCGCGATGATCAGCACGCCGAAGAAGGTGTTGATCACCGAGCCGCGCCCGCCCATGAGGCTGGTGCCGCCGATGACCACGGCCGCAATCACCTGCAGCTCGATGCCGACGCCGGCGTTGGGGTCGGCCGCTTCGAGCCGGGCCGACTGCATCAGGCCCGCGAGCCCGGCCAGCAGGCCGGTGGCGGCGAACACGATGATGCGGATGGGGCGTGGGTCCACGCCTGCCAGGCGCATTGCTTCTTCGTTGGTGCCGATGCCCACCACGTGGCGTCCGAACACCGTGCGCGTGAGCACCATCTGCGCGATGACCACCAGCACCACCGCGAGCACGAAGGCGGCCGAGATGCCGCCGATCCACGGCGCGGCCAGGCCCGAGATGGCGTCGCCCACGTACTGCGTGCGCGAATCGGTCACGAGGTAGGCGCCGCCGCGCACCGCTTCGAGCATGCCCAGCGAGACGATGAAGCTCGGCAGCCGCCAGGCGACCGACACCGCGCCGGTGACCGTGCCGCAGACGAGCCCTGTCGCGAGGCCGAGCACGGCGGCCAGCGGCACCGAGAGCTTCCATTCGAGGATGGCGGCCGCCGTGACCGCGGCGCTCAGCGCCAGCACGGAGCCGACGGACAGGTCGATGCCCGCGATGATCAGCACGAAGGTCATGCCGACGGCCATCACGGCCAGGGCGGGGATTTCATTCGCGATGGAGACGAAGGTCTCGCGCGTCAGGAAGTATTCGCTGAGCGTTCCGAACAGCGCGATCATGCCCACGAGCACGACCGTCAGGCCGAGGTAGGTGCCGAGCTGGCCTTTGAGTGCGGAGGGCGAGGCCGGCGGGTTTTGTTTGGTGGAGGCTTCGGCGTTCATGGTGTGTCGGCGGTGACCGGGGTCGAATCGGAAACGGGAGATACCGTCGGCGGGCTGGCGGCGCGTCCTGTCGCGTCGCTGAATGCGGCGGCCAGCAGCGATTGTTCGGTCCACGCGCCGCGCTCGAACACCGCGACCAGCCGGCCGGCGCTCATCACGCCGATGCGGTCGCACATGGCCATCAGTTCGCGCAGGTCGCTCGACACCATCAGCAGCGCCTTGCCGGCGTCGGTCATGCGGTCGAGTTCGGCGTACAGGTCGGCGCGCGCGCCCACGTCCACGCCGCGCGTGGGTTCGTCGAGCAGCAGCACCTTGCATTCGCGGTGCAGCCAGCGCGCGAACACCACCTTCTGCTGGTTACCGCCGCTGAGCGTGGCGACCGGTTGTTCGATGCTGCGCGAGCGGACACGCAGCAGCTCCACCAGCCGCTGCGCAATGCCGCGCTCCTTGGCGCGCTGCAGCCAGCCGGCATGGGAGATGGCGCCGAGATCGCTCAGCGTGGCATTGACGCGGATCGACTGCGGCAGCAGCAATCCTTGCGACTTGCGGTCTTCGGTGACCAGCCCGATGCCGGCGCGGATGGCCTGCATCGGCGAGCGCCAGCCCTTGTGCGCGTGCTGCGTGGGCTGGCCGTTTTCATAAAGGGAGATCTCGCCGCGGTCCGCGCGGTCGGCGCCGAACAGCAGGCGCACCAGTTCGGTCCGGCCCGAGCCGACGAGGCCGGCCAGGCCCATGACTTCGCCCGCGCGCAGGTCGATGTCGACGTCGCGCACGACCTGCGCCCGGCCGATGCCGCGCGCGCTCAGCAGCACCGGGCCCGCCACGCGGCGGTCGCGGCCTTCATGTTCGTGCACCGCGCGGCCCACCATGCGCTGCACCAGTTCGGATTCGCGCACGCCGGCCATGGCGCGCACGTCGACCAGCCGGCCGTCGCGCAGCACCGCCACGCGGTCGGCGATGCGCTGCAGCTCTTCGAGGCGGTGCGACACGTAGACGATGGCCACGCCGCGCGCCTTCAGCAGGTCGATCTGCTCGAACAGGTGCGCGGTTTCGCGCGGCGTGAGCATGGCGGTGGGCTCGTCGAGCACCAGCACGCGCGTGTCGTCCTGCAGGTTGCGCGCGATCTCGACCATCTGCTGCTGGCCGATGCCCAGCCGCGCCACGGGCGTGGCCGGGTCGATGTTCTGCATGCCGATCTTGGCCAGCTGCTGCGCGGCCAGCTCGTGCAGCTTGCCGCGGCGGATCCAGCCGGTCTTGTTGGGCAGCCGGTCGAGCAGCAGGTTCTCGGCCACCGACAGCGTGGTGACGAGCCCGAGCTCCTGCATGACCATGCGCACGCCCAGCCGCTCGGCGTCGCGGCGCGAGGTGGGCGCAAAGGGCTTGCCGTCGAGCAGCATCTGGCCGCGCGTGGGCTGCACCAGGCCGCAGACGATCTTCGACAGCGTGCTCTTGCCGGCACCGTTCTCGCCCGTGAGGGCCAGCACTTCGCCGGGGTTGAGCACGAGCGAGACGTCGTCCAGCACCGGCGCCGCATAGTCCTTGCCCATGGCGCTCAGCGAGAGCACTGGCGTACTTCGATCGTTGTCAGCCATCGATGGGCAACCTCATTCATTCATTCCAGAAACACCACGGAACCGGCTTCGCCGGGCCGTTGGTGTTGCCCCCGGTAGGGGGAAGGCGCGCGCGACACGAAGTGCGCGAAGCCTGGGGGCGAGCATTATTTCGTGACCAGCACCACGTCGGTCTTCACTTCGGCGGGCATCTCCGACTGCTTCTTCTTGTCGGCGATGGCCTTCAGCGCGGTCTCGATGCCGAACACGGCCTGCTTGGCGGCGAACTGGTCGGCGGTGGCGAGCACGCGGCCGTCCTTGAGCATCGGCTTGATGGCGCCGATGTTGTCGTAGCCCACCACCAGCACCTTGCCGGTCTTGCCCGCGGCCTTGACCGCAGCCACGGCACCCAGCGCCATGCTGTCGTTGCCGGCGAGCAGGGCCTTCAGGTCGGGGTGCTCGCGCATCATGCCGGCGGCCACCGTGTTGCCCTTGTCGATTTCCCACTGGCCCGACTGCACGCCCACCACCGTTGCGCCGGCAGCCTTCATGGCATCTTGATAGCCCAGCGTGCGCTGCTGTGCATTGAAGGTGGTCGACACGCCTTCGATGATGCCGACCTTGTCGCCGGCCTTCAGCTCCTTGGCGAGCGCATCGCCCACCAGCTTGGCGCCGGCGCGGTTGTCGGGGCCGACGAACGGCACCTGGATGCCCTTTTCCTTGAGCGCGGCCGCGTCGAGCTGGTTATCGATGTTGACCACCAGGATGCCCTTGTCGATGGCGGCCTTGATCACCGGTACCAGCGCCTTCGAATCGGCCGGGGCGATCACCAGCGCGTTGATCTTCTGCGCCACCATCTGCTCGACCATCTTGATCTGGGCGGCGGTGTCGGTCTCGTCCTTGATGCCGTTGGCCACCAGCGTGTATTCGGAGGCATGGGCCTTCTGGTGCGCCTTGGCGCCGTCTTCCATGGTGCGGAAGAACTCGTTGGCCAGCGACTTCATGACCAACGCGACCTTGGGCTTGTCCTGTGCGAAGGCGGGGGTTCCGGCAATGGCGCCCAGCAGCATGAGGGCGGCAGCGCTTTGCAGGGTACGGCGGGTGAACTTCATGGGAATGTCTCCTGGGATGGTTGATCAGAGCGGTACGCCGGTCTTTGCCGGGGGCTCCGATGTTAGCCGAGGGAAACGTTTGCGCAAACGTTTGCTAATCGGGGCTAACCCTGATGTTTTTGGGTAGGGAAGGAGGGGGTGAAGCCCTGCCCGGACCGGCCTGCAATCCCGCTCGCCTAAAATTGGCGGTTACCCAAGAGGACCCCCCATGAGTTTGCAATGCGGCATCGTCGGCCTGCCCAACGTCGGTAAATCCACCCTTTTCAATGCGCTGACCAAGGCCGGCATCGCGGCCGAGAACTATCCGTTCTGCACCATCGAGCCCAACGTGGGCGTGGTGGAAGTGCCCGATCCGCGGCTTGCGCAACTGAGCGAGATCGTCAAGCCCGAGCGCATCGTGCCCGCCATCGTCGAGTTCGTCGACATCGCTGGCCTGGTGGCCGGTGCCAGCACGGGCGAAGGCCTGGGCAACAAGTTCCTGGCGCACATCCGCGAGACCGACGCCACCGTCAACGTGGTGCGCTGCTTCGACGACGAGAACGTGATCCACGTGGCCGGCAAGGTCGACCCGATCTCCGACATCGAAGTGATCCAGACCGAACTCTGCCTGGCCGACCTCGCCACGGTCGAGAAGGCGCTGCACCGCCACACCAAGGTGGCCCGTTCGGGCGACAAGGACGCGCAGAAGCTCGTCGGCCTGCTCGAGCGCTGCCAGGCCGCGCTGAACGAGAACACGCCGGTGCGCGCGCTCGAGTTCACGAAGGAAGAGCAGCCGCTGGTGAAGAGCTTCACGCTGATCACCGCCAAGCCCGCGATGTTCGTGGGCAACGTGGCGGAAGACGGCTTCGAGAACAACCCCTACCTCGATCGCCTGCGCGAATACGCCGCCAAGCAGGGCGCGCCCGTGGTCGCCATCTGCGCCAAGATCGAAGCCGACCTGGCCGAGATGGATGACGAAGACAAGAAGATGTTCCTCGCCGAGATCGGCCAGGAAGAGCCCGGCCTGAACCGCCTGATTCGCGCCGCCTTCAAGCTGCTGGGCCTGCAGACCTACTTCACCGCCGGCGTGAAGGAAGTGCGCGCCTGGACCATCCACATCGGCGACACCGGCCCGCAGGCCGCAGGCGTGATCCACGGCGACTTCGAGAAGGGCTACATCCGCGCCCAGACCATCGCGTTCGAGGACTACATCGCCTTCAAGGGCGAGCAGGGCGCGAAGGACGCGGGGAAGATGCGGTCGGAAGGCAAGGAATACGTCGTGAAGGATGGCGACGTGATGAACTTCCTGTTCAGTTCGTAATAGGGCTCGCCCCCAGGCTGCGCGCACTTCGTGTCGCTTCGCCTTCCCCCTACCGGGGGCGACACCTGAGGCCCGGCCGAGCCGGTTCCTCGGTGTCTCGCGAAAACGCGGTTCGCGGGTTTTGCATGTTGTTGGGTAGACTCCGCGCGCCCGAATCGCTCGATTCCTCCTGACAAGGCCCGCCTCCATGCTCACCGTCCACCACCTCAACAACTCTCGCTCGCAGCGCGTGCTCTGGCTGCTCGAAGAACTCGAGCTGCCCTACGAGATCGTCCACTACCAGCGCGATCCGCAAACCAGTCTGGCGCCTGCTTCGCTGCGGGCTGTCCATCCGCTGGGCAAGTCCCCGGTCGTCACGACGCAGGACGGGCTCACGCTTGCGGAGTCGGGCGCGATCATCGAGACGCTCATCGAGCGCCATGGCAACGGCCGCCTCGCGCCCGCGGTGGGTTCGCCCGAGGCGCTGCGCTATCGCTACTGGCTGCATTTCGCCGAAGGCACGGCGATGTCGCCGCTGCTGCTGAAGCTGGTGTTCGACCGCATCGAGACGAGCAAGATGCCCTTCTTCGCGAAGCCCATCGCCAAGGCCATCGCGGCAAAGGCGAAGTCGGCGTTCATCAACCCGAACATCGCGAATCACCTGAACTACATGGAGGCCGAACTCGGCAAGAGCGAGTGGTTCGCGGGCGATGCCTTCACAGGCGCCGACATCCAGATGAGCTTCGTGGTCGAAGCTTCGCAGGCGCGCGGCGGGCTCGATGCGAAGCGGCCGAAGCTGATGTCGTACCTGGAGCGCATCCACGCGCGTCCCGCGTACAAGCGCGCACTCGAGCGCGGCGGCCCCTACGCTTTGTTGAACTGATCAGAAGACCTGCAGCAGCGCCACCGTCATGGTGATGTAGCGCAGGAATTTCCCGATCGCCATGTAGGCCACGCAAGGCCAGAACGGCAGCTTGAGCCAGCCCGCCACCGCGCACAGCGGATCTCCCACCAGCGGCAGCCAGCTGAGCAGGCAGGCCTTCGGGCCGAGCCGCTCCAGCCAGCCCAGAACCCGCACATGGTGTTTCGAGTGCGAGTATTTGTCGGCCACCTTGTGCGCGCCGTAGCCCATCCACCAGTCGACCGCGCCCCCCAGCGTGTTGCCGATGGTGGCCACCGCGATGGCCGGCCAGAACATGTCGGGGTTGAGCTTGAGCAGCCCGAAGAGAAAGGGCTCGGAGCCCACCGGCAGCAGCGTGGCCGAGACGAAGGCCGCGACGAACAGGGTCGACAGGCCGTATTGCGGCAGCGCCAGCAGCGCCATGAGGGAGTCGAGCCACGCTTGCATAAGGTGGGCGAAGTATAGGCAGTGCTCACCTCGCAATTCCGTGGGAGAAAGCCCCGGATCGCACCGGTGTTTACACGGGTACCCGGACCGCAAATCGTTTCAGTCGCTGAAATGCGGCGTGGCTACAATCGTGCCTCATTTTTCAGCAGCCGAACGCGCACCGCTCCCCTTCCAAATGACCTTGCAGATCGGCACCCACACGCTGGAAAACCGCCTGTTCGTCGCGCCCATGGCCGGCGTGACGGACCGGCCCTTCCGCATGCTGTGCCGCCAACTCGGCGCTGGCTACGCGGTCAGCGAGATGGTCACGTCGCGCAAGGAACTCTGGGGCACGCTCAAGACATCGCGCCGTGCGAACCACGACGGCGAACCGGGCCCCATCGCGGTGCAGATCGCCGGCACCGACGCGGCCATGATGGCCGAGGCCACGGTCTACAACATCGAGCGCGGCGCGCAGATCATCGACATCAACATGGGCTGCCCGGCCAAGAAGGTCTGCAACAAGTGGGCCGGGTCGGCGCTGATGCGCGACGAACCGCTGGCGCTTGAAATCGTGCAGGCCGTGGTCGATGCCGCGCAGCCTTTCAACGTGCCGGTCACGCTCAAGATGCGCACCGGTTGGAGCGAAGAGCACCGCAACGCGGTGAAGCTCGCGCGCGATTTCGAATCGGCCGGCGTGCAGATGCTCACGGTGCACGGCCGCACGCGCGAGCAGGGCTACAAGGGCTTTGCCGAGTACGACACCATCGCGGCGGTAAAGGCCGCGGTGCGCGTGCCGGTGGTGGCCAACGGCGACATTCGTTCGCCGGAGAAGGCGCGCGACGTGCTTGCGGCCACCGGCGCCGACGCGGTGATGATCGGCCGCGCCGCGCAGGGCCGGCCGTGGATCTTCCGCGAGATCGCGCATTTCCTGGAGACCGGTACGCACCGCGCGCCGCCGCTGGTGGCCGAAGTGCGCCGCTTGCTGCTCGACCACCTGGTGGAGCACTATGCGCTGTACGGCGACTACAGCGGTGTGCGCACGGCGCGAAAGCACATCGGCTGGTATGTGCGCACGCTGCCCGACGGCGAAGCGTTCCGCGCACGCATGAACACCATCGAGGACTGTGCCGAGCAGCTGCGCGCGGTCGGCGGCTATTTCGACGGGCTGGCGGACCGCATGGACCGCATGCCCGTGCAGCACCTGGCGGACGAAGAGGCGTCGTCGGGTGAAGAGGAGGCGGCTTGCGCCGTCGATTGAGAAAAAGAGAAGAAGCAATGAGCAAGAAACATATCGAGGACTGCGTACGCACCAGTCTGGACAGCTACTTTCGCGACCTGCGCGGCACCGAGCCCGACGGCATGTACGAAATGCTCGTGCGCGTGGTCGAGAAACCCCTGCTCGACGTCGTCATGACGCGCGCGGAAGGCAACCAATCCAAAGCCGCGCAATGGCTGGGCCTGAATCGCAACACGCTTCGCAAGAAGCTGGTCGAACACAAACTTTTGAAATAACTCCACGGCATATCCCATGGCCCAGACCGCACTCATCTCCGTTTCCGACAAAACCGGCATCCTCGAATTCGCCCAGGCGCTGCATGCGCTGGGCATCAAGCTGCTGTCCACCGGCGGCACCGCCAAGCTGCTGGCCGATGCCGGCCTGCCCGTCACCGAAGTCGCCGACCACACCGGCTTCCCCGAAATGCTCGACGGCCGCGTGAAGACGCTGCACCCGAAGATCCACGGCGGCCTGCTCGCGCGCCGCGACCTGCCCGCGCACGTGGCGGCCATCAAGGAACACGGCATCGACACCATCGACCTGCTGGTGGTCAACCTGTACCCGTTCGAAGCCACGGTGGCCAAGCCCGGCTGCACGCTCGAAGACGCGATCGAGAACATCGACATCGGCGGCCCGGCCATGGTGCGCAGCGCGGCAAAGAACTGGAAGGACGTGGGCGTGCTGACCGACGCATCGCAGTACGCCGTGGCGCTGGCCGAACTGAAGGCCGGCGGCAAGCTCAGCGACAAGACCAAGTTCGCGTTCTCGGTCGCCGCGTTCAACCGCATCGCCGACTACGACGGTGCCATCAGCGACTACCTCTCGGCCATCGACTTCGACGCCAGCATCGGCCAGCCCGCGCCCAAGCGCTCGCTGTTCCCCGCGCAAAGCAACGGCCGCTTCGTGAAGGTGCAGGACCTGCGCTACGGCGAGAACCCGCACCAGCAGGCTGCGTTCTACCGCGACCTGTACCCGGCGCCCGGTTCGCTCGTGTCGGCCAAGCAGCTGCAGGGCAAGGAGCTCAGCTACAACAACATCGCCGACGCCGATGCCGCATGGGAATGCGTGAAGAGCTTCGACGTGCCCGCCTGCGTGATCGTGAAGCACGCCAACCCGTGCGGCGTCGCCATCGGCAAGGACGCTGCCGAGGCTTACGGCAAGGCCTTCAAGACCGACCCGACCTCGGCCTTCGGCGGCATCATCGCCTTCAACCGCCCTGTGGACGGCGCGACCGCACAGGAAATCGCCAAGCAGTTCGTCGAAGTGCTGATGGCGCCGGGCTACACGCCCGAGGCGCTCGAAGTGTTCCAGGCCACCAAGGCCAAGCTCAACGTGCGCGTGCTCGAGATCGCGCTGCCCGCGACCGCAGGGTCGCCTGGCTCCCGTGGCGGCGCCACCGACTGGGACAACGGCCGCAACGCCATGGACGTGAAGCGCGTCGGCTCGGGCCTGCTGATCCAGACCGCCGACAACCACGAGCTGGCCGCCAGCGACCTCAAGGTGGTCAGCAAGAAGCAGCCCACGCCGCAGCAGCTGCAGGACCTGCTGTTCGCCTGGAAGGTCGCGAAGTACGTCAAGAGCAACGCGATCGTGTTCTGCGCCAACGGCATGACCATGGGCGTGGGCGCGGGCCAGATGAGCCGCCTCGATTCGGCGCGCATCGCAAGCATCAAGGCCGAGCACGCCGGCCTGTCGCTGAAGGACACGGCCGTGGCGAGCGACGCCTTCTTTCCGTTCCGCGACGGCCTCGACGTGGTGGTCGATGCGGGCGCGAGCTGCGTCATCCAGCCGGGCGGCTCGATGCGCGACCAGGAAGTGATCGACGCTGCCGACGAGCGCGGCGTGGTGATGGTGCTGTCGGGCGTGCGGCATTTCCGCCACTGACGACGCTCCCTTCCAGAACACCGCGGAACCGGCTTTGCCGGGCCGCTGGTGTTGCCCCCGGTAGGGGGTTGGCGAAGCGACACGAAGTGCGCGCGGCCTGGGGGCGAGCCAAGGGCTACCGCGGAACCGGCTTTGCCGGGCCGCTGGTGTTGCCCCCGGTAGGGGGTTGGCGAAGCGACACGAAGTGCGCGCAGCCTGGGGGCGAGCTCATTCCCCGAACCGGTATTTCAGCTGCAAGGTGAGCGCGCCGTACAGCCGGTTCTTGATCGTCGGCACGTAGGCGATGTTCAAGCCCCAGTGCCTGCCTTCGATGGCGGCCACCGGAAGGATGGCCGGGAACCAGTTGCTGTTGCGGTAGTTGGGGTAGCCGTCGAAGCCGCCGACCACGGCGCCGAACTTCACGCCGTAGAACTCGAAGGGCAGCACGTACAGTCCGAGGTAGTTCGATTGCCTGCGGTCGCTGTTGTGGAAGGTGCCCGCCGTGATGCGGTACGTGTCGTTCAGCGGGTACTCGACGCCAAGGCCCTGGTTGACGTTCTCCAGCCCCTTGCTGCGGTCGAAGTGTGCCGAGTAGAAGCCGGGGTTGACCCAGATGTTCTTCGGCTCGAAGGCGTCCTGTGCGCACGCGAGTGCCGGAAGAAGAAGGGCCGCCAGCATCGGCAGCGTGCGCAAGGGGATCATGGGCCGGAACGTCTTCGGTGTCTGTGCGTGCGGGCCGCTTCGATGGCGGGCGCACTTTTCTTGGAATCCCCTGGTGCCGCAACCCGTGAAGCCGCCTTCGCCAAGTGCCGGCGCAATATACCCGGCGCAATCACGAAATTCGTGACACCGCGCCGCGATTCGCGCGGCCTCAGCGCTTCCTGAAGATGTCCTGCGCGGCCTCGACGGTGGCGGCGATGTCGTCGTCGGTGTGGGCCGCGCTCACGAAGCCCGCTTCGTAGAGTGCCGGCGCGATGTACACGCCGCGGTCGAGCAGGCCGTGGAACAGCGCATTGAATTTGGCGTTGTCGGTGGTCATCACGGTGGCATAGTTTTGCGGCAGGTCCTTCATGAGGAAGAAGCCGAACATGCCGCCTTCGCTGTCGGCATTGAAGGGCTGGCCTTCGGCCGCGGCTGCGGCCTTCAGGCCGTCGACCAGCGAGCGTGTCTTCTTGCCGAGCGCTTCATAGAAGCCGGGCCTGGCGATCTCCTTCAGCGTTGCAAGGCCGCAGGCCGTGGCCACCGGATTGCCCGACAGCGTGCCTGCCTGGTAGACCGGGCCCAGCGGCGCGAGCTGCTCCATGATCGCGCGCGGACCGCCGAAGGCCGCGAGCGGCATGCCGCCGCCGATGACCTTGCCGAGCACCGTGAGGTCGGGCTTGATGCCGAGCACGCCCTGTGCGCCGTGCAGGCCCACGCGGAAGCCGGTCATCACTTCATCGAATATCAGCAGTGCGCCGTGCTGGGTGCACAGCTCGCGGCAGCGCCGGGCGAACTCGGGTGTCGCGCGCACGAAGTTCATGTTGCCTGCGATGGCCTCGATCATCAGGCAGGCGATGTCGTTGCCGTGCAGCGAGAAGGCTTCTTCCAGCTGCTGCAGGTTGTTGTACTCGAGCACGATGGTGTGCTGCACCACCTCGGGCGGCACGCCGGCGGAGGTCGGGTTGCCGAAGGTGGCGAGGCCGGAGCCGGCCTTCACCAGCAGTGCATCGGCATGGCCGTGGTAGCAGCCTTCGAACTTGACGATGCTCTTGCGGCCGGTGGCGCCGCGCGCGAGGCGCAGCGCGCTCATGGCGGCCTCGGTGCCCGAGCTCACGAGCCGCACCATTTCCATCGACGGCACCAGCGCGAGGATGGCTTCGGCCAGCTCGATCTCGCGCTCGGTCGGCGCGCCGTACGAGAAGCCTTCGAGCACGGCCTTCTGCACCGCCTCGACCACGGCGGGGTGGCCGTGGCCCAGGATCATCGGACCCCAGGAGCCGATGTAGTCGATGTAGCGCTTGTCGTTGGCGTCCCAGAAATAGGCGCCATGCGCGCGCTGGATGAAGCGGGGCGTGCCGCCCACGGCCTTGAAGGCGCGCACGGGCGAGTTCACGCCTCCGGGGATCACGGCGCGGGCGCGCTCGAAGAGGGTGTTGTTGCGGTCAGTGTTGGGCATCGGAGGCAAGTGGGTGGTTATTCAGTGGAGGGCCGCCGCGCACGGCCGCCCGAAGCGGCCGGCACGCCCCCGGTAGGGGGTAGGCGAACCGACACGAAGTGCGGGCTGCCTGGGGGCGAGCAACATGTCAGTGCCGGGTGTCGTGGGGTGGGAGGGCGAAGTCCGGTTCGGCGCCCGGGTCTTCATCGTCATCGTCGTCCTCGGGCTCGGCCCAGAACAGGCGGTCGGGCAGCACATGGCCCATGCCGGGGCGGAAGCCCGCGTCGAGGCATCGGTCCATGTAGGCCAGCGCTTCGCTGGTTGCGGCCACGAGGTCGGTGCCGCTGGCGAGCAGGGCGGCCAGCGCGGCCGACAGGGTGTCGCCGGCGCCGGCGAAGACGGCCTCGAGCCGCTCGTATTTTTCGCTGGCGAGCACCGACTGCGGGGAGGCCAGCACGTTGTCGATGAACTGCTCGGGCAGCATCAGGCCGGTCACGAGCGTATAGGGCACGCCGAACTCGCCGGCGGCCTTGGCAATGTCGCGCGCAGTGGGCGGACGCTCCCCGTTCCAGTCCGGAAGCAGCCAGCGCCACAGCGTACTGTGGTTTCCTACCAACACTGTGGTTTGCGGCAAAACAAGTTCCCGAAAAGCGTCCAGATAGGGCTCGATCAGGTTCTCGTCCCACCACGAAAGGTTGGGCATGTAGGCCACCACGGGCACCTCGGGATAGTCGGCGGCGGTCTCGGCGATGGTGCTCAGGGCCTCGGTGGTGCCGGCAAAGCCCACCTTGATCAGCTGGACTTCCACGTCCTCCAGGATGGCGCGCGCCTGCTCGGCGATGGCCTCTTCATCGAAGGGAAAGTGATCGAAAATCTCGGCCGTGTCCCTGGCGTAGGCCCCTGTGACAACGGGCAGGATGTGTGCGCCCACCGACGCCATGGCGAGGGCGTCGGCGCCCAGTCCGCCCGCCCCGCTGGGATCGCTGGCATTGAACACCAGCACGCAGGGGGGATTCAGGTCGTGTTCGGCGACCGATTCGTCGTCCTGCGAGGGGTCGTTAAGATCGCCCGGTTTGCGGGTGTTGTCTGCGGAATGTAAGTAGATGGTCATAAGCCGGGCGGAATCCCCTGGATGGTGGCATAGGCGCGACGTTTACCGTCCGTCAGTGAGATACGCATAGATACACTCGTTGCATTTAATGAACAAGGACTTTAAGCTCCGATGAATACGAAAACTTGGATGTGCCTGATTTGTGGGTGGATCTATGACGAAGCAGTGGGTGTACCGGAAGACGGCATCGCGGCAGGCACGGCCTGGGCCGATGTGCCGATGAACTGGACCTGTCCTGAGTGCGGTGCGCGCAAGGAAGACTTCGAAATGGTTGAAATCTGAAAGCATGGCATAGATAGAGCTACGCGGTCTGCGTCGGTGTTCGGCGCGGCGGGCTTCCAAGTCTCATGAGCAGGAGCATTTGCAATGGGCCCGAATGGATCAGGTTACAAGGTGCTTGTCATCGACGACAGCAACACCATCCGGCGCAGTGCCGAGATTTTTTTGAAGCAGGGTGGGCATGAGGTTCTTCTCGCGGAGGACGGCTTCGACGCGCTCTCGAAGGTCAATGACCACAAGCCGCATCTGATTTTCTGCGACATCCTGATGCCGCGGCTCGACGGCTACCAGACCTGCGCCATCATCAAGCGCAACGCCAATTTCTCCAACGTTCCGGTCGTCATGCTGTCCTCGAAAGACGGTGTATTCGACAAGGCCCGCGGCCGCATGGTCGGTTCGCAAGACTACCTGACCAAGCCTTTCACCAAAGACCAGCTGCTGCAGGCCGTGCAGCAGTTTGGCATCGTTCAACAGGAAGCGCAGTAATGCCCATTCGAAAAATCCTCGTCGTCGACGACTCCAAGACGGAACTGATGTTCCTGACCGACCTCCTCCAGAAGAACGGCTTTGCCGTGAAGACGGCCGAAAACGCCGACGACGCCATGCGCCGCCTGGAGGAAGAGCAGCCCGACCTGATCCTCATGGACGTCGTGATGCCCGGCCAGAACGGCTTCCAGCTCACGCGCGCCATCGCCCGCGACCCGAAGTACGCAGCCATCCCGATCATCCTGTGCACCAGCAAGAACCAGGAAACCGATCGCGTCTGGGGCATGCGCCAGGGCGCACGCGACTACATCGTGAAGCCGGTCAACGCGACCGACCTGATGTCCAAGATCAGCGCGTTGGCCTGAGCGGAAGTCTGCTGAGCCCATGGCGAATCGCGACGCTCTGAGAGCCTTCCAGTCCCGGCTGGGGGGCCCCCGGGCGGGGGCGCCCCCCCCCGGGGGGGGCCCCCCCGGGGGGGGGGGGGGGGGCGGGGGGGGGGCAAAAAACATAACCCCGGGGGCCC
>NZ_JBGLYN010000179.1:0-216 GCF_047304045.1 Variovorax sp. Varisp85 | reverse complement strand
GAGGCGCTCATCGTCGAGGTCAGCGCCAACAAGGCCGCGAACTTCGGCGTGCAGTGGCAGAGCGCGCTGGGCAACAATGCGGTCATCGGCACCAATTCCAGCCTGAACAAGACGAACATCCTGGCGCTGACCCAGGCGCTGGCCACCCGGAATGCCGCCGGCCTGGCGACGTCGATCCAGCCGGGGCTGAACCTGGGCATCGCCGGCAAGATCGGC
>NZ_JBGLYN010000178.1:0-224 GCF_047304045.1 Variovorax sp. Varisp85 | reverse complement strand
CACCAGATCACGACGCTGAACTTCGTGCCCTCGATGCTGCAGGCCTTCCTGGCCTACGAGGGCATCGAGGCGACGACCAAGTTGAAGCACATCATCTGCGGTGGCGAAGCGATGCCTGCGGCCACGCAGAAGGAAGCGCTGCAGCGCCTGGGCGGCGCCACGCTGCAGAACCTGTACGGCCCGACCGAGACCACCATCCACGTCACCCAGTGGACGTGCCGCGA
>NZ_JBGLYN010000177.1:0-226 GCF_047304045.1 Variovorax sp. Varisp85 | reverse complement strand
CGCGCGGTCTTGCGGCCCACGAGGTCGTTGGCCTGGATCGCGGTGGTGCCTTCGTAGATCGTGAGGATCTTCGCGTCGCGGTAGTACTGCGCCGCACCCGTCTCCTCGATGAAGCCCATGCCGCCATGCACCTGCACGCCCAGCGAAGCCACTTCGAGGCTCATCTCGGTGCTGTAGCCCTTCACGAGCGGCACCATGAATTCGTAGAAGGCCTGGTTCTGCTTGC
>NZ_JBGLYN010000176.1:0-236 GCF_047304045.1 Variovorax sp. Varisp85 | reverse complement strand
GAAAGCAGCAACGGCGCGGCCGGCAACATCTACGTGGTCTACCTGAAGAACGCCGATGCGGTGCGGCTGGCAGCCACTCTGCGCGCCGCGATGGCGGCGAACCAGCAGAGCACCACGCCGGGCGCAGCCGGTGGCGCGGGCGGCGGTGCCGTGCCGCAACAGAGCGCGCCGCAGGCCATGCAGGTGAACCTGAACAACAACCAGGGCGGCGGCTCGGCCGCGGCCAACGCCCCGCT
>NZ_JBGLYN010000175.1:0-238 GCF_047304045.1 Variovorax sp. Varisp85 | reverse complement strand
CGCCCCGCTTCTTCGCCCATTCGACGAACTCGGGCTGCGTGTTCGCGGGGTTGTTCGCCTGCACCGCCAGCACGTTGGGCTGCGATGTCGTGAGCACAATGGGCACCAGGTCGCGCGAAGGCACGTAAGTCATGCGCGCATACATGTAAGGGCCGAAGGCGATCGGGCCGTTGAAGCAGATGCCCAGCGTGTAGCCGTCGTGCGGCGCCTTGGCCACGTTGTCCATGCCGATCAGGCC
>NZ_JBGLYN010000174.1:0-239 GCF_047304045.1 Variovorax sp. Varisp85 | reverse complement strand
ACAAAGTCACAGTGGTCCAAGTGTAGATTTAGCAATATTTGCTCTTCACTTATCAGGTATAAGTAGTTTATTAGGAGCAATGAATTTTATTACAACAATATTAAATATGAGAAGTCCTGGAATAAGATTACACAAATTAGCTTTATTTGGTTGAGCTGTACTAGTAACAGCAGGAGGTGGTGATCCTATATTATTCCAACATTTATTCTGATTTTTCGGCCACCCAGAAGTGTACTGTC
>NZ_JBGLYN010000173.1:0-239 GCF_047304045.1 Variovorax sp. Varisp85 | reverse complement strand
AAAGTGCATTCCGCAGCTTCTCGACACGGAAACTTTCCACCTTATTTTTCGAAACGACATAACCGAGCAAACCCGCTCTAGCAAATCAAATGCATAAGCCTTTGAATGTGCGAAGGTTTAATTCCGCGTAAATCTCGAGCCTGCGGTTGACCGTTTAAGCAGCTTTCGTTATTTTCCGGCACCTGCACGAGATTTTAACGAAGGGTCAAAACGCGAGTTTTTCGCGCGCCCCTTTATGT
>NZ_JBGLYN010000172.1:0-241 GCF_047304045.1 Variovorax sp. Varisp85 | reverse complement strand
CGGGACGCGCAGTTTGTGAGCAGCGATGGCGAGCACCTTCGCCTTGAGAATCTTCGCTGCGGCGGCTGCAGCCCCGCCGAGCATGATGGCCATGCGGCTTCCCACCGGGCTGTTGGTCGGCAGCGCGCTCAACGAGTCCGCGTGCAGCTCTCGGATGCTATCGGGGTGAATCTGCAGGACTTCGCCCACCACCGTCGAGACGAGTGTTTCATGCGCCTGCCCCGAGGTGGTAGTAGCGATC
>NZ_JBGLYN010000171.1:0-243 GCF_047304045.1 Variovorax sp. Varisp85 | reverse complement strand
AGCTAAAACAGGAAGTGATAGTAACAATAAAATAGCTGTTACTAAAACCGATCACACAAATAACGGCACACGGTTTCAAGTCATTCCACGAGCACGCATGTTGCAAATAGTAACAATAAAATTAATTGCAC
The DNA here is from genome assembly GCF_047304045.1 of Variovorax sp. Varisp85. Lineage (NCBI taxonomy): Bacteria > Pseudomonadati > Pseudomonadota > Betaproteobacteria > Burkholderiales > Comamonadaceae > Variovorax > Variovorax sp. Varisp85. The sequence goes on along the minus strand of NZ_JBGLYN010000171.1, from coordinate 112 downwards.
CAGCAATGCTGCTAAGACCAGCAATGTGTAGGGAGAAAATACCCAAATCAACCGAAGGTCCAGAATGTATGGTAATACCACTTAGCGGAGGATAAACTGTTCAACCTGTACC
>NZ_JBGLYN010000170.1:0-244 GCF_047304045.1 Variovorax sp. Varisp85 | reverse complement strand
GTACATCAGCGCGACCCAAGGGGCCGAGACCAGTTACAGCGAAATTTTGGAAGATGACTCTAAAACACATCAGACGCTCCCGACGAAAACTTACTTGTAGATCTCGGAGGTCGACGTATCATTAAAAATATAGAACTGCGGGTGGGGGGCGTCGGGCGGGGCGGGGGGCTTGCGCGCGGGGGGGGGGTGGGGGGGGGGGGTGTGGGCGTGGCGGGGGGGGGGGGGGTGGGGGCGGGGCCCGTCG